>JAICYZ010000102.1 GCA_025933935.1 Chitinophagaceae bacterium | reverse complement strand
ATCCCATAGTTCCTGAAAATCCATATCCTCCAAACCATCCTAAAAGTTTTTGGGCACCATGCGGAAAGATCGTTAATCCGAGTGCGAGACGCGCAATTAACGCCGTAGTATTGTTAGAGTTTGTTGCAATGAGCTTGTTCATGTCTTTTTGTTTGTTTTTGTTTTAATGATTGTTTATTTATTTGTTTCTGAAATTGATTTTCTCGTGTTCACGTGCGATACCAACCTGGTAACCCGCCTGCTTAAAAATCTTCGATATTTCTTCGTTTGCTGTAAGATTGTTTCCTGAAACAATCATTTCGTTTTTTGCAGCAAATGATATCTTCACGACTTTGCAATAAGGCAATAAATGCTCTACTTCTGCGTTAGAAACCGCGACTACAATTTTTTGAGTAGCCACTTCTTTCATCATTTCTGCCGCATGTTTTTCTTCACACGCAGGTACAGCAAGAATAATGATATCTGCCTCCCAACAGCCATTTTTCACACATTCCAGGGTATCAATTTCTGCGTTCGGATTTTTTTGTGAAATGTCAGTTGCCAATTGCGAAAGGTGTTCTGCATTATTTGAAACAAGCAGCAAACGGTAAGGCATACCAGAAAATCTCTCTACGATTTCAACTCCCGCTTTTTCTGTTGCTCCTACAATTGCTATCGTCTTTTTTACTGTCATTTTTTTCTTTTTTTTGTTACACAAAGGTACCCCGAACGTGAAGCGGCAACCAATGAGGTATGATAAGAAGTGACATTGATCTATGTCAAGAGAGTAAGGAGGGAAGGCAAACGTTGTGTTCAATACTCAATATTCAATATTCAAGGCGGAGAATCAATTTAAAAGAAAAAGACAATCCTTATTTGGAGAGAATTTTGTAGTGTTACGGGCAAAAATTAAATAAGATAATGAACAGAATGCATGATAATAAAACGTGGATGATCGGAAATGATTTAAAAGTAAACCGTTATGGATACGGAGCGATGCGTATAACAGGAAAAGGCATCTGGGGCGAACCGAAAAATGAAGCGGAAGCGATTCAGGTTTTAACAAAAGCAATTGAATCAGGAGTAAATTTTATAGATACCGCTGATAGTTATGGCCCTTACGTTTCAGAAAAACTGATTGCAAAAGCACTTTACCCCTATCCACCGGATTTGGTAATAGCGACGAAAGGAGGGTTTGAAAGAACCGGACCGGACAAATGGGTAAACAATGCACGTCCTGACCATCTGAAAGAAGCGCTGGAAGGGAGTTTGAAAAGGTTGAAGCTTGACAGAATTGATCTTTACCAGTTGCATCGGATTGATCCGAAAGTTCCGTTTGATGAAACCATCGGGTTTCTGAAACAAGCACACGAAAAAGGTCAAATTAAATATATCGGACTTTCAGAAGTAAATGTTGAAAATATCAAAAAAGCTCAGGAGCAATTGAACATTGTCTCTGTTCAAAATAAGTACAGTCTTACATTCCGGGAATGGGAGCCGGTCTTAAATTATTGCCGAAAAAATGAGATGGCTTTTATTCCATGGAATCCGATTATCGCAAGCCGGTTAAACCCTGATGAAAAAATAAAAGCCTTGGCAGAAAAGTACGGTGTTACTGAATCACAGCTTATTTTGAAATGGTTGTTTAACCATGCCGAAAATATTTTATTAATACCGGGAACATCCTCTGTTGAGCATCTTGAAGAAAATATGAACTCAGAAAAGATTCAATTCAGCCAGGAAGATTTTGATGCCATTAATTCTTTGGCAAAAAATAAATGAACATGGTATCTAATCATAAACTTCCGGATTCACCGGAAAGGGAATTCGTTTTCCGTTCAACGCTGCAATAACATTTTCTGTAGCAATGTTTGCCATTTCATCTCTTGTTTCAAAAGTAGCGCTGCCAATGTGTGGCAACACAGCAGCGTTTGGCATGGTCAATAACGGATTGTCTTTTTTCATAGGCTCCGGATTCGTTACGTCAAGACCAGCGCCCCAAATGGTTCCGCCTTGCAAAGCGTTGATCAGATCTTGTTCGTTATGAATCGCTCCTCTTGCGGTGTTGATAAAAATAGAAGTTGGTTTCATTTTTTCAAAAACGGCTTTGTCAAATTTGCCCTGCGTTTCTTTGGTTAAATTGGTGTGAACCGAGAGCACATCGCTTTTTTTCAATAGTTCTTCAAAAGAAACATACTCAGCTTTTAATTCTTTTTCTGCTGCTAAATTTTTATGGCGATTGTGATAGATCACTTTCATATTAAAAGCGCCGGCACAACGTTTTGCCATTTCATAACCAATATTTCCAAGACCGTAAATACCAATCGTTTTATCATAAAGCTGAATACCAAGATTAGCAGTTGGTTCAAAAAATTTCCAATCGCCATTTAAGATTTTTTGATGCAGGTAAAATGCTTTTCGCGAAACAGCGAGCATGAGGAGGAAAGCAATATCAGCAGTAGGTCCGCTCAAAACTCCGGGTGTATTGCCTACCGGAATTTTCAAACGATCTGCTTCGGCAATGTCCACATTATCATAACCAACAGAATGCAACGCGATCACTTTTAAATGACGGCATTCATCTAAAAAATGTGCATCCATTTTGTTGTAACCCGCTGCAATCAGCGCATCACATTGTTTACAGTATTCAATTAATTCGGGCTGTGTTAATTCTCTTTTTTCTTTCCATTCAACAATTTCTATTCCTGCGTGCCGCAATTTTTTTATGGCCGCTTCTGGTATTTCCCTTGTTATAAAAACTTTCATTTTAAAATAAAATTAATTTCAGTTATTGCACCAACTGTATTGAAAAAGATAAAGGTAGGAAAAGCTATTTTTGTTGATAAAAGGAATCTATTTTCTCGCTGCCATCTGGCTGCGAATGCGACTTAAAGTTTCAGGGGTAATACCGAGATAAGAGGCGATCATGTGCTGAGGCACGCGTTGGATACAACCGGGAAAATTGTTGATGAGTTTGGTATATTTTTCTTCTGCGCTTTCACTTAATGAACTCATTAGTCTTCTTTGGGTGGCGATCAGATTATTCTGGATCAGCAGACGAAAATATCGCTCAAAAGCAGGCACTTTAGCGAGCAGAACTTCCCAGTTTTCTTTTGTAATTAATAACAATTCGCCTTCCTCCAATGCCTCAATATTATACATCGAAGGCTCTTCGGTAAGGAAGCTGTAAAGATCGGCTATCCACCACCCTTCCATCGAGAATTGCAGTATCGGTTCATTTCCTTTTTCATCGACTGTAAAAGTTCGAAGCATGCCTTTTTCAACAAAAGCAGTGTATCTGCACACATCGCCTTCCTGCAACAAGTATTGCTTCTTCCGCAATTTTTTTGGGATAAAAAGTGTTTTGCAAAAATCAAATTCTTCTTTAGAAATAGAAATCTTTTCTTCAATACTTTGCAATAAAAGCTCAAACATCGGCAGTCAAATTATTTGAAAATGAATGGACAAAAGTAGGATGAAATTTCACATGAGATTATAAACACTTAAAAGCGCAGCTTTTCAACAGAAACTGCGATTAAAGAAAACACAAATTGCGGTTATTTATTCTTTTACTGTACAAGTTGTTATCCTGCGATTACTTTTACTTATATTCTCCTATAAGGCATCCTGAAATATTCCACGCGCTAAAACTCGTACCTTCTCTTTTGCCCAAAGGGATCGCGACTTTGAAAGTATGTTTCCCTGGCGTCAGGTCATTTATAGGAATATAAACCGGATTCGTTGTAGTACCGGGACACCAATTGGAACGACTCAAATCTGAAGATGATAATCCGTTGCCAAAATTACCGGATGATGGATTGTACATACGATAGGTGCCGCAGTCGGTTCTCCAGGGAATAAACCTGAAAATCTTTTTTCCGTCCATAAATATTTCGTTCAGCTTTTCATTAAATTCATCACCATTTTCCCATCCGCCATGCCCGGTTGTAATGTAACGCAAAGTAAGCTTTCGAAGGCCTTCAGGAACATTCACAGTCACTGTCAGAGAATCATTATCAAACATGGTAGCATATTCCTGGCCGGCCATTTCCATAATGTTCAATGTATTAAATACCGGCTCTATCCAGTTCTTTTTTTCAGAAAAATCCTTCTCTTCCTTCGGATAATAATCAAGGTTCAGGTTTACAATATGACCACCTTTATCATAGTTGCCTATAAAAACGCCAATCCAAACTTCACCCGTTAATGCCGGCAACAGATCAGTGATTTCCTGTTTATAATTTACAGAATCCGCCCAATCATAACCTTGAATTTTAGATCGCCGATTATAAGCCCTTACTCCAAATGGCGTAAAGAATCGCATCAATTCGAATGGCGGAAGATATTGATCCGTTTGAACTACGCCCTGGTATTCCTTGCCCTGTTTATCCTTATATATCGGTAATTCATTTTTCCCGTTTTTTAGACCGTCAAGAAATGATTTTTGCCTGTCTGTCGGAATCACAAAAACACTTCCCGTACGGTCATAAGCATCGCCGTTTGAATATTCAGAAAGATCGGCAAACACCGAATAACCTGCAGGATCAGGAAGCTTTATTTTTTTTAATACCAGTGTTCCGCCTGCATATCGATAAGTGACATTTTCAAGATTCTCAGCAGGATTTACAATAGAATCAGTAAAGTTTATTTGCTGTTGTGAAAAAACCGGAACGGTAATAAAACGGTTATCAATTTCTTTTCGCCTATAGGTAGCTTCATCTACTATTGATCCCATATCTTCCGGTAATTTTGCTATACTGTCATTTACTTTTTTCAATTCTACTTTTGTAGCATACGTTTCAAAATTACCGTTTCGAACTGTTTTTAAAATAAGGCCTAAACCAGGTGCAATTCCCAAAGAAGGAGTGCCTTTAATCGGCAACTTATCCGTAAACCATATTTCGATGGTATTGGAACGAACAATTACTTTCGCTTTTTGACACTTGTACCCGAGAATAGAAGCGGTATCGCCGGTCAGAGATGCTTTTTCATATTTTGAAAAAGGCGTTTTCAACGAGTACCGGCTGCCATTCTTAAGCGTAAGAATTTGCCATGTTACGTTATTATTATAATCAATGAATTGCGCTTCTTTTTTTTCCGGATCTTTTCCGGATAGAAGGTGGGCAATATTATTTTTGAAAAATAAATTTAAAGAAGGACCTTTTAATTCCTTTCCGTTGCTACGAAAGGAATAGGTTACCACACCTTCAGCCGATGGGATCTTTGTTTTCTGTGCAAAAAGGGTAGTAAAAGTTATTAAAAGAAAAATATTAGTTAGTAAGCACTTTTTATAGCTAATCTGCATAATTGTATCAACTTGAATCATGAAGTTCAAAGCTATTTGGAAATTATGAAACTTTTAGAAACAATTAATCAGAAGGAAAGCAGGAGATTTTCCGGTAAAAAGAAAGGCACAGGACTTTCGTCCTGTACCGTTCGGGGAATTTGAAAAACCAGAGATCTATATTATTGAAGAAAAACCAGGTTAAATGTTGAAAGAATCATCGTTGTAAAAATACATGGCCTCTCCGTATGATGCAATTATAGTTTTTCAGGTTTTTTAGTAATCGAACATGCCATTAAAATGGCAAATTTCACAGTATTTACATCGTTTTTCTACTGAGGAATTGTTTGTAGAAATAAGAAAGATTTAATAGTCCGATAGCAAACGGCCCCATTATCTTAATCTTTTAATAGTGACACTTGTCTCATTTCCTTCCTGTTGCGGCCCAAAAAATTCCAGCATACAAATGATTTAAAAACACCGGGTCACTATAGTCGGAAGGCATGTGGCCAAGCGCAGTATAGAAAGAACGGCCTCCATCATAATTGTGATACCATGCGATTGGATGAAATTTGCCCATACCGCTTCCTTTTTTGTCTGCCCATTGCGCTTTGGGATTGTAAGTTGATTCATCCACAGCAAGAATATAATTAAGACCTGTAATTTCTTCAGGGCCGAATTCATACCATTCATCTGTCCACCACTTATTACCTGCAAATCCTTGTAAGCCAGGGAATGTATTGTCAACAATATTCATCCGGGCCGTTTGAATGGCAGGATGAATATGAAACATTCTGCCAACGAGTTTCCTGTACCAGTCCCATCCATATTCTGTATCGGAAGCGCTGTGAATTCCAACAAATCCTTTACCGCCTTGAATAAAGCGCTCGACGGCTTTTTGCTGTGCAGAATCAAAAATATCGCCGGTGGTATTTAAAAAAATAATTACCTGGAATTGCTTTAAAAAATCATCACTAAAAACTTTGGGATCTTCAAACAGCGCGACATTAAAATTATTTTTTTTAGCAAGCTCCTGCAAGGCCAAAACTCCTGCATTGATAGATTCATGTTGAAATCCGCGTGTAGCAGTTACCAACAGTGCTTTGAATTGTGGTTGCGCTGAACCGATCGAATAAACCGATTGAAAAATCATAAGAATTAAAAGGTTTTTTACAATTTTCATGATGAAGTTTGTTATTAAAAAAGAAATTATTTATAAAAATAGTATTAATTCCCCTGTTACTCATAATCGTATCGAATTATGTATTAGCAGTTAACGAATAAATATCCTTTATTTTGATTTTTATAAAACCGCTTTTTTACGGAAACTGATATTGCCAATATGTTCGCAAGCTTTTTTTATAAATGAAATGCCTCTTCTTAAAATATAAAGGGCCTTCTTTCGAAGGCCCGGTCATGAAAATGGGACGGATTAATACACTTTAAAACTTATTTACTCAAATACCCAAAAAGACCATGAGTTTCGTCGGCAGGGCCCGCAGTAAAATATAAGTTCAACGGATTAGCTTTAGGAACATTGTTTTCAAGAGCCCACAGACCATCAATGACGATGTCATGGCCGTGTTTGTCTTTCAGTGTTCCAACAAATTCGCCATCCGCTTTGTAGACATTAATGCGTCCATCTCCAAAATTTCCAATTAATATGGTATTTGGAACACTGTAAAATCCAGGAGCTGCCGGCACAATTCCCCAAGGCGAATTAAGGGCGCCGCGTGATGTAAAACGCTGTAACAAATCACCTTTCGGACTAAAAATATCGACATAACCATTGCCCGGTCCTTTTTGGTCATCCATATTGTCGGGTGCCTGATGTTTTGCATAAGTCACAAATAAGTTTCCATCAATATTCCTGATATTGAAGGGGCCATAATCGTTCGGTATATTTTTATCTACGAATCCCTTTTCTTTCACATGAGCAAAGGTGCTGTCGAAGACGTCGATTTTACTTTTTTTAAAATTAGCCGCATACAAGAAGTTTCCTGTACCATCGTTGGCCATGGCCAGGCCTTTATAAACCGCCTGCTGATGCGAACGGTCCACAACGGTAATGGCTGCGGTACCTCCGTTCCACGCAGAAATGGTCCCGTCTTCTCCCGCAAAAATAAACCGCGCCGGTTTCCCATTTGCCGGAATAACAAAACCTGAAGTACCGTTAAAAACCTGTCCTGTTGGTGCTCCATTTCCGCCCTGTATTGTCACGTTTGGAATCACAGTCATTCCAGCTGTATCATAAATAACCGATAAACTGGTATGATTTGCGGAAATCCAAATTGGGCTGGTGGCAGAAAAAGAAATGCCCCACGGATTGACGAGACTGGGATCGATTCTTGCGGCGCCGTAACCAGCCGTATCGGCAACAAGATTCGTTTGATTGTAGCCGTCTAAAAAGTTATGTACCGTTTCCAGCTTTTTACAACCATACACAGTCATTAAAATTGCTGTCAAAATAAAAAGGTCCTTTAAAGGGGGTGAAGCGAATCGGGTGATGAAATTTTTCATTTTTTTGATTTTAATATGGTGAAATAAAAATAGATACCCATTAAAACTGTGTGGTTTCAAATGAAAAAGCGAAGGTTCTCCAGCTGTTTTCGAAAAAACATTCTTTCCGACTCATTGTAATCGGAGCAAAATAAAAATTGGTTGCCGAAAAATGTTTAGTCACCAAAAAATGACGAAAGGAAAAAGACGAATTAGATTTTTGATGTAGACAACTCTCTTTTAAAGGACTCAGTTCGCCCTAATATTCAGGTCTTAATCCTGTAAATCTATCGGTGGGTTCATGCAGAAAATTGATATAGTTTCTTCGCTTATTTATTAAGCAATCACCGTGTAATAATATCTGTGTTATTTAATATTTTCGATAAAAATATAAAGATGATTTTTTAAAGCAAAAGAAAGACCGGTAAATTCTTGAACGTTAACAATGAAATTGCCGGAGATGATGATCAGTATGTTTGTAAACGAAATACCCGATCTGCTCCCGGGTCATCTTTCCAAAAAAGGGATGAATCATCGGGGCATTTGAAAATTTTTCATACCCTTCAATACTCGACATCCATTTCATCTTTTCAGTAGCTAAATCGCCACTTTTTTCATTTGTCAAAAGTGCAGGAACCGTAGGAGTATTTCTTCTTAATGGCGTTTCATCTTTTAAAACGCTTTTTAAAGCGATTTTGCCGAACAAATAACCAGCAAAAGCTCTTTTAAACGTCTTTTTACCCCACATCATTTCTTCCCAAAGTGTGCAATGTTTCATCATTTGATACACGTTCATTTTACCCCATTCAGCTTTACTGTTCTCATTTAACATGCTAATTCGGTTGATTAATTCTTCTCTTGCTTTTAAATCAAACACAGTTTTCATAGTGACATATTATACAACAAAACTACCGTCATTGTTTTGCATTCATACTGGCCGAAAACGGCAAAAAAAGGATTTGTTGCGGCAACGGAATAGTCAGAAAAAGATCTGATATTCAAATAGAATCCTTAACAATTCAATTTCTGAAAAGGCGACTCTTTTGCGGTGAAATGAATACGTTGAATGAAGCACACGCAAGTGCCATTATAAATTTTTAAATAAATTTGGTAAATCATATATTTATTTTATTTTTGTTTCACTTATCCTTTAAAAAATCTGCTCCTCTTTATTTTTGCAAATCCTTTATCTATCAAAAATAGCTGTTTACTTATTTTCTGCATTCCATCATTTCTTTATTAAAGTTTTAAATCTATTGCGACTGTTTATCGTATAAGTGTTTTATACGTCTTTCCACTCCTATCATTTACCATGGAATTCGCTTCCTATCAGGCAATGTCACCTTCATCTTTAAAAATAAAACAAAATGAAAACATGTAGACTCTCCGGCAAGTGGCGCCAGCGCCCCTTGCTTTTTCGGTTTTTAGCAACATTGTACTTCCTGACAATGTTTTCAAACTTTCCTGTTTTTTCACAATTAAACTGTGGTCCCATCAATTGTACGTCCAATGATGTAAGAGTAGTGAGCGCCTATATTTCGGGACCAGACAACGCACCGATTGATTGCGGAAGCACTAACCCTTTTGATAATGCGGAACTACATCTAATCGTAAGTTCTAATACCCAAAGAGTTGGTGCGTCCATAGTGGGAACACTTAATCTTCTAAACACCGGCACCAGTGTTAATCTTGCCCATTGTTTTTCCGGAATTAAGATTAACAATGGCAGCAATAACAATCTTGTTTACCAACTCGGAACTGATTTATTGAACCTCACGTGCCCATCAAGTTTTTCGCTCACAAACCTGTTTATTTCATGGGGTACTGGCAATACCAATTTCTGTACAAGCGACGCAGCACAATGTCCCGCAACTCCTGCAAAATGCAGATTTAAAGAAGGAGAAACGATTCCGGTAACTGTAAAACTTGATGTAGATTTTACTTTTACTCCCGGAGTTTGTGATCTTGGAGGGAATTCGTTGGCAGTTGATTTTACTCCTGTTATAACTGCAAAAAATCTCACCGCGCCTTTCACATATACGTGGGATTTTGGAGATAATTCCACTACTACTGGAACAGCAACTGATCTTTCTTCAATTTCCGGTGTATCTCACACTTATGCAAGTGCAGGAACGTATACAGTCACTTTAACAATTACTGATAACGCTGGTAATACCAAAACTGGAACAAACTCATTGATATTGACATCTTGCTGCAACTTATCAGCGCCAAGTGTTTCCGCGGGGCCATTCTGCAGTGCTGATAATAAAACGGTCGCTGATCTTCCGCAATCAGATGGAAACGGCGGTACTTATCATTGGTATAGCGGTTCAGATCCAAATAACAGTTACGAACTCGATCCTTCAACCGTTATTCCTGTTGGTAGTACTACCTACTACGTATCTGTTGCTTCAGGTGATTGCGAAAGCCCAAGAACTCCTGTAACAATTGTCGTGAATCAAACTCCTGCAGCACCCACTGTTACAGGTCCTCTCTGTGCAGGTGCAACTACAATCAGCGGTACAAGCGGTGAAGCAGATGGAACAACAATTACAATTTATGATGACGCTACGCAAATAGGCACTACGACTGTAAGCGGTCATGCGTGGAGTGCTACTGTAGCTGCAGTATCCGCAGGAGATGTGATTACTGCGACAGCTACTTCATCAGAGTGTGGCAGTGCAGTTTCTACTTCGGTAACAGTCTCTGATAATACCGCTACTCCAACTATTATTGCTGTTTGTGCTGGCGCAACAACCGTTACGGGCACTAATGAAACAGGTGCTACTGTTGAAGTATTTGTAAATGGAACTTCTGCTGGATTAGCCACTGTAAATGGTGGAAACTGGAGCAAAACCGTTTCTGCACTGACTGCGGGCGACGTAATTACGGCAGTAGCAACTGCCAGTGGCAAGTGTTCAAGTGCAGTTTCAACAGGAAGCAGTGTAAATCCATTGCCTGATTGCACGATCAGCAGTTCTGGTTCTCCTACTTCTGCACCATTAGGTTCTTCTGTAACATTCAGCGGTCCAACAGGCCCTTATTCTTATGCCTGGGGATTCTCGACTAATACCAGCGGGGCTTCGTTTGTTGGATCAGCAACCACTTCTGATGCATCTGTAACCGTAACAACCACTACAGTCGGTTCATATACACTAACCCTTACTGTAACCAACACTGTCACTGGTTGTACAAGCAGTTCAGCATGTAGTTATAGAATGACGGTAAGTCCAACAGGTCCGTTCTATACGGTTACACAAGGATTTTATGGAAATGTGGGCGGCAAAGTTTGTATGGCAGGAAGGAGTTACACTGCAGGTTCAACTTCCAGCGTTCCAGGTTTAATTGAAGCAAGTATCACCAATATGCCGACAAAGAAATTGTTTTTAGGCAGTACTACAAAAAATTTCAGCATGGGAAATACTGCTCTCGAGGCTAATAATCTGATAAAATACATGCCAGCAACTCAAACAGCTGCTACTCTTGCAGGAATTTATAACATTACTGCTGCTTTGCCTCCGCTCAACAAAAATAAGATTTCGAATGTACTTTTAGGTCAGTCTATTACCTTAGCCCTTAATGTAAGTATTCAAGGTAATACGTTAGGCAGCTTTGTTTTGAAGACCGGATATCTCACCACTCAAAAAGCAGATCCTTCAAGCTGTCCATCTACAAAGGTATTGGCTTGCACAGTGAGCAGCAGTTCAATAAGCAGTGTTAAAATCACTACAAGCGCTGGATTGATTAACTGGATCAATTCAGGAACAAAAACTGTGCAGGATTTACTAAATCTTGCAAGTGCATCGTTAGGTGGTGCATCTCTTCCATCGGGAGTTACCTTATCTGATATCAATAATGCAATAGATGTAATCAACAATGCTTTTGATGGCGGAAAATTCTTCCTTGGATATTATTCTGCTGCAAAATCATGCTCATCAACATTTAGAGTAGGTGATATGACAAGTAAGGAAACAAATAAGGTGTTGATAACAGAACCTTCAAAACTTTCGGTAACAGCTTATCCTAATCCGTTTAGCGATAAAGTCAAATTTATCATTGAGACACCGGTGGCAGGAATGGCAACCTTGGACGTATACAACATCATCGGCCAAAAATTGCATACCGTTTACCAGGGATATTTGTTTGCAGGCGCTAAGCAGGCAATAGATTACAATGTGCCTTCATCTTTCAAAGGCGCTTTGATCTATACCTTAACAATTGGCAACAAGCAAATAAATGGCAAATTAGTCCAGGTAAAATAAGCGACGCTATTTACTTTAATTGTAAAAAAGAGGCTGTCTCAAAATAAAAAATTGAGACAGCCTTTTTTTTAAACCCTCAGAAATATGCGACGTCATCGCTCTTTCATTTTACAAATCCGGTGATAAATCTCGCTAGTTATGCTTCCAGGCTTTCCATCGCCAATAGCAATGCCGTCAATTTCGAAAACGGGTAAAACATTTTTGGTAGTACTCGTGATAAAAGCCTCTTTCGCAGTTGTAATGTCTTCCAACAATAGACTCGTTTCTCTTACATTCAAATCAGAAAAGCCCAGGATTTTTTTTCTGGTGATTCCTTTAAGAATATTTTTTGAAGGAGTAAGCACCTCACCTTGTTGCGTTACAAGAAAAAAATTGGAACGGGGACATTCCCTTAGTTGATTTTCATTATAATATAAAACGTCATCCGCATTTTGCGCTTTAATAAAAGGCTGTAAACAGATGGCCATTAAATAATCTATCGTTTTTACCGAAGGCAATTGCCTTTGGTGATTGAACATGATTAATTTAATTCCTTTATTAAAAATTTCGGTATTTAAAGTAAAAGCAGATTGGGTAATTAATAAATTTGGCTTTGCAAGTGAATAACCATCTTCAGAGTATCCACCGGTTAATGTGATACGCATTCCTGAATCCCGGATGTTATTTTTTTCAATTAATTGATCAATCAGTTGTTTT
>JAICYZ010000288.1 GCA_025933935.1 Chitinophagaceae bacterium | reverse complement strand
TATTTTATTTCTTTTTTAAATCCTTTTATGAAATGTTCTGTTCAGATTTTTAGAAAGTGACGTTTACATTAAACCCATAATCGCGGGTAGGAGGTGTTTGGCCAACAGAAGTTCGTCCTACTGCGTTGCCATTAGTTTCTGAAAATTCCGGATCTGTCCAGTCATTTGTTTTTGGCCGAAGCATAATGAGATTGTGGCCGACAAGACTAATTACCACTGATTTTATAAAGTGACTGCTTTGAACCCATTTTGCCGGAAGTTGATAAACCAACGAAACTTCTCTTAGTTTCCAGAATGCAGCACTGGTTACGTAAGGTGAACCTACGCCGGTACCATAATAATTAGTCCAGAAGGCATCGCCGCCATCATAAGTAGCCACAGAAGTATTAGGAATAAATTTGCCCGGAGACGTTTCTATTACTGAATTCGGGAAAATGATCCGTTGCCGGCCGTTCGTTACAGAATGATAATCGGTTCCCACAAAATCAAGTTCTCTGCCAATGCTGTTCATGATATAATTACCTCCGCGGTAATCTGCAACAAGGTTTAAAGCCAGCCCTTTATATCCAAAGGAAGTATTTATGCCAAGAATATCTGTTGGATTGGTATTTCCAAAAACCTTTAGATTGTGATCTACGGTAGGGAAGCCGGTTACCGGATCTACAATTACATGTCCCTGTGGGTCTCTTGCCCAATCAGACACTTTAATTACAGGATAAGGTTGTCCCACCTGCGCGTAAATACCTCCATCTAAGACAGGTTGAAAGTCATTGAGGTATTGTCCGATCTGAACAGAATTTACACTATCGGAAGGCAAGATAGAAAGCACTTCGTTTTTATTATGAGAATAATGCACACCAATATCCCAGGTAAAATTGGGTGTTTTTATTGCCGTCAGTTTTAAATCAAGTTCTACCCCTTCATTCAACATTTTCCCGGTATTCAGAATTTTTACGTCATACCCTGTAGCGTGCGATATTTCTGCAGGAAGGGTTTGGTGATCAGTAGTTTCATGATAATAGTCTGCATTCAGGTTTATCCGGTTGTTCAAAAAACCTACATTGAAGCCTGCTTCTCCTGATACGGTTCGTTCCGGAGCAATTGCCTGATTATAGGAAGTGTTATTCAATGTATAACCTCCCAAACCGCCAAACGGAAAAGCATTGGTCCCAAAGTTGGTAGCAGGGCCGATGTCATAAATATTATTGATCAGATAAGCGCCATACCTTCCTTGGGATGTGAGGCTGATATTAGCGACACGCGTAAAGCCACCAAAGATTTTTCCATAAGATAAAACTTTACTATCCTTCAGAGAAGAAATTGCGTCGGTAAACACAAAGGACAAATTAGCGGAAGGATATTCATAATGTTGGTTGGAAGGGGGTAGTACACTATTCCATTCACCGCGGTTTGTGAGATGCAGGAATAAATAATTTCTGAAGCCCAAAGTAAGATCTTCAAAATACGCATATTGGCGTTGCGTATATTTATTCTGATAAAATCCGGGAGTACCAGAACCGCTGCTGATATTATAAAATCCGGGTACCAAAAGTGTGGTACTGTTCAATTGCTCTTCATTAAAGACTGCTTGGCTGACACTTCCTCCCAGAATCAATTTTGCAGAAAAATCATTAAATTTTTTATCAAGAGTAACCAGGAAATCATTATTCAACAGGTTTTCCGTGTTCGTATAATCAATCACTTGCCCATTAAATTTTTGGAGAGAGGCTGGCCATGCACCACCTCCTGTTGGATCGTCAATGGCCCATTGGGCAAACGTAATTGCCGCCTGCGTCGCTTTCTCAACGGTATTATTAAGAGTAAGCCCTACGCGGTCGCTTAAATTTAGCCATGAAGTAGGTTGCAAACTCAGCTGAACGCTTCCCAGTAAATTATTCGTGTAGTACTTGTCCAAAGATTGATAAGCCTCTTGCCATGGATTGGTGTTATAAGCATTCACATATCCGTTTGGAGTTGCGAAAGGATTGTTTTGGTAGTCTTTAAAATCCTTTAAATTGAGAATGGGAGGATTATCGAGTACCTGGGTATAAATTGGATATTGTTGTGAGTAACCTGGCCCAACGTCCTGCACGTTACTATAGGTATATCCCACATTATATTGAGCAGAAAAGATACCGTATTTTTTTGTTCCGTTTATGCTTACGTTATCCCTTGTCTTCGTGGTGTTTGGAACAACGCCGGTGGTGGTTACGTGTTGGGCACCGAGATAAAATGTACTGTTTTCATCCCCGGTTGAAAATGAGACGGATGTTTGATTGGTAACACCGGTTTGAAAGAAATTCCTGATTCCGTTTTTTGCCGCAACATCGGGGACAAATAAGCTGTCCCACTTAATGCTCCCATCGGGGTTGGTAACCTGAACCGGCCCTCCCAGCATCACAGTTCCTGTACCACTAAAAGGCGGTCCATAAGCCTCATTTTCATAATTTACATATTTTGGAGTGCCGTCAGGATTCAAATAAACATGTATATTGCCAAATCCATCTCTGCCGATAGATTCGCCACCATAAGAAGTAAAAGCGGATTGGAATTTTGGCAAATACGAAACAGATTCAAAGGTTGTTGTATTGCTGAGTGAAATTACCGGCTTCCCTCTTTGTCCGGTTTTAGTAGTAACGACCAATACACCGTTTGAAGCACGCGAGCCATATAAAGATGCTCCTACTGCTCCTTTTATCACATCGACACTTGCCACATCGTTTGGATCAAGGGTAGCGAGGTTATAATTATCCGGCATCGGAATGCCGTTTATTACAATCAATGCCTGGTTGTTACCAAGGAAGGAACGGTTTCCGCGCAATACAATTCTTGTTTGAGGGTCAATTCCATTATTAGGAAGATTAATTTGTAAACCTGAAACTTTTCCGGTAAGACCCGTTGACAAATCCACAACTTTTGCCTGGTTCAGTTGTTTGCTGTCAATATTTGCAGTAGCATATCCTAATTCTCTTGCTTCTCTTTTAATCCCTAAAGCCGTTACTACCACAGTATTCAATTCTTTTGTGCTTGCCGTAAGCGTAATTGCAATTTGCGTAAGATTGCCTGTGTTGACATCTTTTCTTTCATAGCCAACTGAGGAAATATCTAAAATTGCGTTACGGGGTACAGATAGATGAAAAGTTCCGTTTGCATCAGTTGTTGTACCAAGCGATGTTCCTTTGATTTGAACTGATGCAGCAGATACAGGAGTTCCGGATTCATCTTTTACTGATCCTGTTATTTCATGGTTTTGAGCAAATGCGCCTATTCCGAACAACAACAACAGCGGAATTAATATAACTTGTTTCATCGGATTTTTTTTATTTCTTTTTAAATAATAGCACCGGATTTTACATGATCAGGCATTCGTTTTTTTGAAAACGCTGCAAGTATTTTTGTGTTTTTACGGGAAACTGACAGACATCCTTTTGATAAAAAAATCCTTTCGAATACAGAAGAATCAAAAGAAATAAAATAGAAAATGTATGTAATAAAGAAAAGAAGATTAATCTATAAAATGTTTATTATTACCGTTTACTAATTCTTAAAGCCAAAAATATTAGAGATGGTGCGGCGAAAACGAAAAGACAAGATGATGAAATACGAGGCGGATTAGACCAATTTTGTTGAGGATTTTGCCCGGAAAAATGACCGTGTAATGATTAACCGGTAAAGAATTATTCGATTGCTTTGCTAACAAATATTGATTCTTTCACTGCAAAAAAAAACCCCTGTGTCAGGGGATTTCTTGCAGTTCGTTTCGGTAATGCGTTTAAAAAATTCAGAATAGATTACTTTTCAAGATAATAATTCTGTATCTTAATGAATACTTTAATTGATAATTAAAAGTACCGGTGTCTGTAAAGACAATATTGCTTTCAAAAACGCTGCTTTCAAATATTTATTTTATAGAAAATAGATAAAAATTTTTTTTCTTGAGGAACAGCCGGTTGTTCAGATGGTTTTTCAGCACAAAAAATAATTATTTTTCTTCGCTTAAATTGCAGCTTTAAACAATTATGATATCCATTGCCAAAAAAGAATTACACCAGTTTTTTAGCAGCCTGGCGGGTTACATTACGATCGTTTTATTTTTGGTCATCAACGCACTGTATCTTTTTGTTTTGAAAGACAGCAATATTTTTGACTTTGGATATGCGACACTTATTTCTTTTTTTGAATTTGCTCCCTGGATTTTCATTTTTCTCATTCCTGCACTTTCCATGCGCAGCTTTGCAGATGAATTTAAATCCGGCACTTTTGAAACACTGCAAACAAGGCCGCTTACACAATGGCAAATTGTTTTAGGAAAGTATGTAGCGATCCTGCTTGTTATTATTATTGCTTTGATTCCTACTTTACTTTATGTAATTACCATTCATTCGTTATCATCAACCGGCGGCATTGATGGTGGCGCAATAACTGGGTCGTATATCGGTCTTTTTTTTCTGGCGGCTGTTTTTGCCGCAATAAGCATATGGTGCTCCAGTCTTACATCCAACGCGGTTATCGCTTTTTTACTCAGCGCATTTGCATGCATCATATTATACTTTGGTTTCACTGCTATCAGCAAATTGCCAGTCTTTACAGGTAATGCTGATTATTATATTGGCATGCTTGGAATCGATTTCCATTATCAAAGCATTAGCCGGGGAGTGGTGGATACGCGTGATCTTATATATTTTCTCAGCGTTATTTTTCTTTTTCTTTTTGCTACACAAAAAAAACTAAACAAAAAATAAGACCATCAAAAAATGAAATTTTCTTTAAATAAAAAATGGTGGTGGCTTATAATAATTGTGGGGATTATCCTGATCAATTATCTCGCTTCTGTTTTTCATCAACGTAT
>JAICYZ010000321.1 GCA_025933935.1 Chitinophagaceae bacterium | reverse complement strand
GATTCCAATAATTTCTGAGTATCGTACATCACACAACCTCCTACCCATGCCACTTTATAAGGTTTTGGATCGTCAGGAGTGCAGTGATATTTTTCCTGCACATGAAGAATATTTGCAGCGTTATGCAACTTATAGCGCTGCCACAACGAATCTTCGGGAACAATTGTTTCCGGTTGAATTTCATTTTCCCAGAATTCAATTTCCTGCTGATGCGGACGATAGTCATTTTTATAACTTAATCCTGTGAGCGCAGAACCGGCAAAACCACAATGGTATTTTTGCAGGATGTGTTTCATATTCCGCAAAACGTACGGCTCTAAAATCACATCATCATCCAGGAACAAACTAAATGGCGAATCAGATTGTTCCAGCAAAAACTGCCTCTGCTGTGCCATTCCTTTTTGAGGAAAATTTTTTAGAATTGAAACCGGGTGGTTATGCAATTCCAACAGGTTTATAACAGCTCTGATGGTTTTATCCTCATAAATGGTATCATCCAGAGATTGATCTGAAATGACGATTTCAAAACTTTCTTCCTGTTGAAAACACAGGCTTGCAAGCGTTACGCACAGCGCTTTTAACCGGTTTAAAGTCGGTATTAACACCTCAATATCACGGGTACTTTCCATCATTTAATTGCTTAAAAACCTTTTTGCCAAACATTTCCAAATCACACCGGCACCACTTTGCCACTTTTTCTGAACTCATTTTTTGCAACTCCCTCTTCACTGATATCAGTTATACGCTGAATAATATCCGTAGTAGAAATATGTTTTAAAGATTTAATGATCTTCACCTCACATCCGAGCTTTTTTAACAACGGCATTTCCGGGATCGACGTTTCTGTGTAATCCGAGCCTTTGACAAAAACATCCGGATGCACTTCTTTGATCAATTGCAGCGGGCTTTCTTCCGCAAACGAGACGATATAATTAACACTCTGCAAACCCGCCAGCACAGCGATGCGGTCTTCCAGCGTATTCACAGGACGATCGGGGCCTTTCACTTTGCGCGCACTCTCATCGTCATTCACTCCCACGATCAGAACATCTCCTGCTTCGCGTGCCTGATCGAGCAGGGCGATATGGCCTTTATGAATGAGGTCGAAACATCCGTTTGTAAATACGATCTTCTTTCCTTTTTTCCTGAGTTCTTTTATGGTGTTTAAGAATTCTTCGTTATTGGAAATATATTTGGGTATCGGGTTAAAATACGACTTAAGTTGAACATTGGAGCATCCGGTCGTTCCGGCTTTCTGCACTACGATCGCAGCCGCAGCAGAGGCAATTTCTACACACGTTTCCATTTTTAATCTCGACGCCAACCCAAGTGTCAATGCACTGATGAATGTATCTCCCGCCCCGATTGTATTTTTAGAATCCCGCGGAATACAGCCCAGGCAATAAGGCTTTTTTCCTTTGCGTATCAGCACAACACCATCCTCATCGAGTGTGACAGTAATATTATCCGCACCGGTTTTCGCTAATAAAACTTCTGCGTTGTTCATCACTTGTTCCGCCCGTTTATTTTTTGCAACCTTGGGAAGATTTAAAAGTTGCAATGTTTCCTCATAATTGGGTTTCACCGCATCAGGATGAATGTTTTTAAACCGGCCGAGGTTCCTCGAATCAACTAAAATGGGTTTTCGGAACGACGAAGAGAACGATTCAAGCGATTGAATTAATGAGTCTGTAATGATGCCGAATCCGTAATCAGAAAATAAGATTGCATCCACAAAATGACTGACATCCACAATTTTCTGCAACAACTCTTCCTCAAGGCTATCATTAATATCCATTACCGTTCCTTCATCCAGACGAAGTATGATATTTGATAAGGCAACGACCCGTTTTTTGGCAATTGTTTTCCGGCTTTTATCGCGAAAAATGAATTCGCAATGAACATTGTTTTTTTGCAAAACATTTAAAAGCTCATGTGCATTTGAATCTTTGCCCAACACCGTCAGGTAGTATGTTTCAGCCCCCAGCGCCGAAAGATTTATTGCCGTGTTTGCCGCGCCGCCACAACTGTATTTCTCTTCTTCTGCATTAAAAACCGGAACCGGCGCTTCACGGCATATTCGATCCGTTGTTCCATAAATATAAGTGTCGAGGATCGCATCGCCGACCACGAGTATTTTCAGGTTTTTAAAATTATCGATAATATTTTTTATTTCTTTTTCCATAGTGTGATGAATAGTGAATGGTAAATCACGAATAGTGAATTGACTATAACGAATGGTGAATAGTCAATTCACTACGCTTTCCTAAACTCCTCTAACTTGCTTCTAAACTCTCTAAACTCCCACAACTTTACGGCCACGATGTTTCCCGCATCGGTATTACCATTACTTCCGGGATCACGGTAGCATCCGGCTGGCATAAAACGTACTTTATCGTTTCCGCTACATTTTTTGGATCCTGCAATACATCGGGATCTACCTCGGGGAAACGTTCTAAAATAAAGGGAGTTTGCATGCCTCCTGCCACCAGCGCGGTCACTTTTATATGATCTTTTCTTGCTTCAGAATGCAAGGCATGACTGAAACCCAGCAAACCCCATTTGCTCGCATGATAAGCGGCAGCATTCGGCCACGCCCGTTTTGCAGCAGTTGAGGTGATGTTTACAATATGTCCTTTGCCATTTTTTTTCATAAACGGATAAACACATTTTGAAACATTAAAAGGCCCTGTAAGATTTACGCTGATCTCTTTATTCCATTCGTCAAAACTCAATTCCTCAATTGATTTTGTGAAATCAATGCCCGCATTATTGATCACTGCATCAATATTTCCAAATTCTTTGATCACTTCATTAATTACCTCCTGTACATTTTTTTCATCCGCTACATTCATGGAGTAACTCTTAATTTTTCCGCCGGAATCAGTAATTTCTTTTACGATACTTTCCAACTTCTTTTCATTTACGTCGGCAGCAATAACGTTTGCTCCGTCTTCAGCCATGGTTCTGCAGATTGCCGCACCAAGGCCTTGTCCGCCACCTGTTACTAAGATCACTTTTCCGTTTACATTCTTCATTTTTAGATGCCTTTTTTTTATGATTAATAAATACTGTTTTGACTATGCAATCAGCTGATTAGAAAAACTGTTTTTTTGTTTGATTACTGTATTGAAAGTTTCAAGCCAGTCCCTCTTAAAACGTTCAATATTAAATTTTTCAAAAGCGGTTTCTTTCGCTCCTTCTCCAAGTTCTTTTGCCTTATCACGATCATTCAAAAGCATTTCCATTTTTTGGATAAGGGCATTTACATTGGTATCAATAAATCCCGAATAATTATTTTTTATGGTAACCGACATTTCTGTAGTAGCAAGCCCGATGATTGGAACGCCTGTCATCATTGCTTCGCACACAGAAAGGCCAAGACTTGTATAGCGGATCGGATTAAAAAAGAAACGATATTGAGCAATGAATTCAGAAAGTTGCCTGTTATTAATTTCCCCCAATCCGCCCACTTCTTCCGAACCCATTCCAACAATTTCCAATGGAATTTCTTTGCGCACATTTTCAAAAACATCTAATCCCAATCTTCTTCCTCTTTTTACAATTCCATTAATAACAACGATTCCTTTTTTTATCTCTCCTGAATAGGAAACTTTTTCATCAACCATTACCCCATGTTCGATCACTTTGGTGGGCGTGCGATTATTGTTCCACATTAATTCATTAAAATAGGTTACATGCACCAACAGCATATCCGGATCATCCACCACATGCTTGGTGTTTGTCGGCGATTCTCTTGGCGGATCATGTTCCAGGTAAATCTTCGGCAATGCCCGTTGTTCTTCAGTCAGGATCTCAAACTGGTCTTGCAGGTAATTTTTTTTCGACTGAAAAAGGATGCAGTCAAACTCTACATCTTTTACTTTTTCTGAAGGAACATTAATGACCTTATCGCCCCAGGGGAAACTCGGCGTGCGGCCACCATAGCCTTCTTCAGAGCTTCCTTCTTTATATGGAAGATAAAAAATGCAATCAGTCTGCGTTAAATAATACAGGTAGCTTCCATGAATATGCCACGTTAAAACCCTTAATTGCCTGCTGTTTTTTTCCATAAATTCTATTTGATTAACTCCTGTTTATAAT
>JAICYZ010000240.1 GCA_025933935.1 Chitinophagaceae bacterium | reverse complement strand
TTCGCCTCAATGGTTCAATACCGGTTTGCACGAAGTGTATGGAATTACCGGAAAGCCACAGGGACATTATTTTGTAGATGGAAAGGATGGAATTTTAAAAAAATCTACTTCGGCTTATGAGCGTCCGCAACCTCACGCGTGCTTCATCCTCAGTGTAGAAGATGACCTGGTAAATGATGGTGGCATTATGGATTTGTGGGTGCGTGAAGCACGGATTTTCAAATACGGAAGCGGCGTTGGCACAAACTTCAGTTCTATTCGTGGCGAAGGTGAAAAACTGAGTGGTGGCGGTACTTCCAGCGGCTTAATGAGCTTTCTTAAAATAGGAGACAGAGCCGCGGGCGCTATAAAAAGCGGTGGCACCACAAGGCGTGCCGCAAAAATGGTTTGCCTTGATATTGACCATCCTGAAATTGAAACTTTTGTAAACTGGAAAGTAGAAGAAGAGAAAAAAGTAGCGGCCTTAATTGCTGCTGGTTATCCAAGTGATTATGAAGGCGAAGCTTATAAAACAGTGAGCGGACAAAATAGTAATAATTCTGTACGTGTTTCCAATGAATTTTTCCATGCTTTAGAAAAAGACAGTGACTGGCAATTGAAAGCAAGAAGCGATGGGCACACAATGAAGACTATTAAAGCAAAAAAGCTTTGGGATGAAATTACGTTTGCAGCCTGGGCATGCGCAGATCCGGGAACCCAATATGATACAACAATAAACGAATGGCATACCTGTCCGGAAGGTGGAAGAATCCGCGCGAGCAATCCGTGCAGTGAGTACATGTTTTTGGATAATACTGCCTGCAATCTCGCCTCAGTAAATCTTCGTAAATTTTTCAATGAAGATGACAATATATTTGATGTTCCGGGATTTGAATATACCGTTCGTTTGTGGACAACCGTTTTGGAAATTTCTGTTTTGATGGCGCAATTTCCAAGTAAGGAAGTAGCACAGCTCAGTTATGATTACAGAACTTTAGGTTTGGGTTTTGCCAATCTTGGCAGCATGCTCATGGTGAGTGGAATCCCGTATGACAGCGATAAAGCGCGTGGAATTGCCGGCGCGATTACCGCGATTATGACCGGGATTGCTTACAAAACCTCTGCGGAACTTGCCGGGCATCTTGGCGCTTTCAGCAGGTACGAAGAAAATAAAAACCACATGCTTCGGGTAATGCGCAATCATCGTGCTGCGGCTTATGATGCGATGGACGCATATGAAGGAGTCGAAATAAAGCCACAGGGAATTAATGCAAAAGATTGTCCCGATTATTTATTAAAAGCGGCTACCAAAGCGTGGGATGACGCCGTAATGCTTGGTGAAAAATTTGGGTACAGAAACGCGCAAACAACTGTAATCGCACCGACAGGAACGATTGGCCTTGTGATGGATTGTGATACAACAGGCGTAGAACCCGATTTTGCTTTGGTGAAATTTAAAAAACTCAGCGGCGGTGGTTATTTTAAAATCATCAATCAAAGTGTGCCGCAGGCTTTGCGCAATTTGAAATATTCAGAAAAGGAAATTGAAGAAATTGTAAATTATGCAAAAGGACATGCATCATTAAAAAATGCGCCACACATCAATTTTGAATCGCTTTCCAAAAAAGGATTTACAGCAAGTGAAATTCAAAAAATAGAATCGGCATTGCCAACCGCTTTTGAGATTGGCTTTGTATTTAATGCTTTTAATCTTGGCGAAGCATGTTTACAACGTTTGGGTTTTAATGCGGAAGATTATAACAATTTTGAATGGAGCTTACTCGAAGCATTGGGCTTTACAGACATACAAATTGAAGAAGCTAATACTTATATCTGCGGTACGATGACGGTAGAAGGCGCGCCATATTTAAAAGAAGAACATTTACCGGTTTTTGATTGTGCGAACAAATGCGGCAATACCGGTGAAAGATATATTCATTACAGTGGGCATATCCGAATGATGGCAGCAGCTCAGCCTTTTTTGAGTGGCGCTATTTCCAAGACAATTAATCTCCCAAACGAAGGAACGAAGGAAGAAATTGCTGATGCTTATCTGATGAGCTGGCAGCTTGGCCTAAAAGCGTGCGCGCTTTATCGGGATGGTTCTAAATTGTCTCAGCCATTGAGTAATAAAAGTGACAAGAAGAAGAAAAATGCGGAAGAATCAGAATCTGAAATTATAGAACAGCAACATGAAACTGCACTCGTGAATATGGGACAGTTGACGATAGACGACCTGTTGGAAGAAGTGAATAAACGGGTTCAGAACAGCGAGGACACTTCATTAAAACGCCAACTGGCGATGATTGTAGAGCGCAGAACTTTACCGGCAAAACGACGTGGCTTTACACAAAAAGCAAAAATAAACGGTCAGGCATTATTCCTCAGAACCGGTGAATACAGTGATGGAACGCTGGGAGAGATTTTCATTGATATGGCGAAAGAAGGCGCTACCATGCGGAGTATGCTGAACTGCTTTGCCATCGCCATTTCCATTGGTTTGCAATATGGTGTTCCGTTAGAAGAATTTGTAGAAAAATTTGTTTTCACGCGCTTTGAGCCATCCGGCATGGTAGAGCATCCAAATATCAAAACCACCACTTCCATTATCGATTTCATGTTCCGTTCGCTGGCTTATGAATACCTGGGAAGAAATGATTTGGTTCATGTCTTGGACAAGGCCGAAGTAGAAAACCTAGGCGATGCGCCCTGGGATGAGAACGCGCCAACGATTGGAGAGCGTGTTCCGGAACTGAGCGAGATAAGAGTAACCGGCTCACCTAATGCTAAAACACAAACACAAAAATCTTATAGAGCTGAGCATACCAAAAAAGAAACTGCGAGTCTTGATGCAGTAAACAGGGCGGCAAAAAATATGCAGGGTGATGCGCCAGCATGCAACACTTGCGGACACATTACTATTCGCAGCGGCACCTGTTACAAATGCCTCAATTGCGGCAACAGTATGGGCTGCAGCTAAACTTTTTCTCTCTGGGGTATTATAAAAAGGCCATCTTGAAAAAGATGGTTTTTTTCAATTGCAGTAAAAGGATAAATAAGGGGGATTTTGGTTTTAGGAAATAAAGAATTTAGTTGTATTTACGCTACTGCTTTGAATTTGCGTTTTATTTTCTAAGTGCTTGAAAGATAAGGAGTGAAAAAAATGTTGGCAAAATTGAATGTATTAGCAGAAATATAAACATTGCAATTCCCCCGACAAGCAACGGCGCTACTTTGGAATCGCAGTAAAAACTTGAGGGCGACCCATTACACATTTTTTTATTTTTTATCAAACTTTTTTCATATAACACTATTAAACCATGACTTTTATTGCTTCTGTAATTGCCAAAAAAGGCGTCGCTATTATTGCTGACTCTTTAGTAACATCAATGGAAAGAATTATTGATTATGACACCTTCTTAAACTTTTTCACGGAGAAAGCGAAAGTAACACCTGTCGGAGAAATCAAAATTGAGCCAGCGGAAATAGTTTCTCTATTTGAAAGCAAACCATCACACACCAAAGATTACGAAGAAAAACTATTTCAATATGATAGTTATACTGCTATAACTACCGCTGGAGCGGCATCCATAAACGGCAAGAAGATTGAATACATAATAAAAGCGCTTATTGATAAAAATAAGAAAGACAAAGGTTATTCAAGAAAAAAAATTGAAACCAAAGTTAAAGAATTTGTAGAGCATCTAAATAAACAAGCGATAGAGCATCTTAACAACTCAGACTACATCAGCACCACCTCTTTTATTATAACGCATTATGATAGAACAAAAGAACAAACTATAATTTATAAAGTGGACATAATTCCTTGTTCCAAAACAGATGTTAAAGACGATTCTTTCAATTGTGTTTCTTTCAAAAAAATGGATGGTTATTATCGAGTTGTTTGTGATGGTCAAAATAGAATAAGTGAAAGAATACTTTTTGGAGAAGTTGACTTTTTTATTGACATAACGCCCAAAATAATTAAAAAGGTAATCGAAAAATTAAAAATACCTGAAAAGGACATTCCTTTAGATTTTATACAGAATTTTATGCATGATGCAAAGTCTTTCTTACCTATTCAGTTTTGGGATGACATGAAAATAAATAGGTTGGCCGACCTAAGCCTTCAACAAGCTGTTGATTTGGCTTCATTATTGATGAAAATTGAAATAAGGTTTCAGAAATATACTGAAAATATCCCTACAGTTGGTGGGGTTATCAAGTTGGCAATTATTAATAAAGAAGGGTTTAAATTTATTTCGGGAAATGAAATTTTGAAATCCGAAAATTTAAACTAAAATTGCATTATGAAAGTTCAGGAAAAAGATATAAAAAAACTAAAAGAAGACGTCCAAAAGAAAGAACTCTTTGATAAAAAAATGGCTGCGCTTATTTCTGACCTTTATCAAGAAAGGCATTTGGAAATAGAACGAGAAAAAAAGGTTCTTCTTGACAGGTTTATTATTTCCACGAAAGGTAAGGGCGTTGTATTGGAGAATAGAAAATAAGCCTTTACTTTTAAAAAATTGCAATATATCAAAGACTTATATTTTCTAGAAACTTCCTACTCCTTAATAGAACCGGGTGAGAATACGACAAGGTTTCGTGCAAGTGCGTCTGAACCTAGGCAAAATTTCTTCAGGAATCGCAGCTAAAGTTTTACATATTTCAAGAATTGAATTTTTGGAATTGTTAGGAAAATACAAAGTGAGTTTCTTTAATGTTGATGATTTGAATGAAGAATCAAATTAATTCTTAGAGTCATTACCATCATAAATTAGAAAACCCCCTTTCCAAAAAAAGAGGGTTTTTTATTATATCAGTTTGATGATTCCTATTTCCCAATCAACTTTCCAAAATAATGAACCGTTCTTACTAATTGAGAAACATAACTCATTTCATTATCATACCAGCTTACGGTTTTTACCAATTGATTTTCACCAACGGTTAATACTTTTGTCTGGGTAGAATCGAATAATGAACCGAAATGCATTCCGATAATATCGGTGCTTACAATTTCATCTTCATTATAACCATAACTCTCGTTGGCAGCGGCTTTCATCGCGTTATTTACTTCGTCAACAGTAACTTTTTTATTTAAGATTGTTGTCAGTTCAGTAAGTGACCCTGTGATTACCGGTACGCGTTGAGCCACACCGTCCAGTTTACCATTCAGTTCGGGCAATACCAGGCCGATTGCTTTTGCAGCGCCTGTGCTGTTTGGAACAATATTGGCAGCAGCGGCACGGGCTCTACGCAAATCACCTTTCGGATGAGGCGCGTCTAAAGTATTCTGATCGTTGGTATAAGCGTGAATCGTGGTCATAAAACCGGTAGCAATTCCAAAAGTATCGTTCAAAACTTTTGCCATCGGCGCGAGGCAGTTTGTAGTGCATGAAGCGCACGAAATAATCGTTTCGCTGCCATCAAGAATATTGTGATTTACATTAAATACAATGGTCTTTACACCACCGGTTGCAGGCGCCGAAATCACCACTCTTTTTGCTCCGGCAGTAATATGGGCTTCGGCTTTGGTTTTATCAGTAAAGAAACCGGTGCTTTCTATTACCACGTCCACATTATCTGCGCCCCACGGAATTTGTGCCGGGTCGCGTTGCGCATAAATTTTTATTTCCTCGCCATTTACCACGATTGAATTATCCGTACTTTTTACTTCACCGTCAAACCTTCCCTGCGCACTGTCATATTTTAATAAATGAGCCAATTGTTTTGGGCTGGTCAAATCGTTTATCGCCACTACATCTATCCCTTCCATATTATAAATCTGCCTGAATACCAAACGGCCGATTCTGCCAAAACCATTTATTGCAACTCTTACTGTGTCCATAATTATTTTGTTTTTGATTTTAAATTTAAGGTTGCAAATTTAAGTGATGTTGAATAATTATCATTACTTTCTCAATTTTCAGGAGCATAGCAGCGTTTTCGGAAGCATAAATCAGCAGTTACTGCCTTCAAAATTCTTATCTTCGCCGCCC
>JAICYZ010000283.1 GCA_025933935.1 Chitinophagaceae bacterium | reverse complement strand
TTGCAGGAATTCCGGCATGAGTGAATGAAGGTCATAATGATTTCAGGTTAGTGTTTAATGAGTACTCAAATCCTCTTGCGGTAACCTTATTACTTTAGTAAAACAGGAGTTCCTTTCCTCTAAACCTTATTGCCTTATTCTTCACCGATCGGTTTCACTTTGTTAAAATTTAATCATTTGATTAAATCATTTGGTTGAATAGAATTTTTAATTTTAATTTCACAGAACCGTTTGCAAATAATTTTATCGAATGACGAAAAAAATTAAAATAGAAAAAGATACTTCTACTGAGGCAAAAATAAAAGATGCTGCGCGGAAAGTGTTTATGCAAAAAGGTTTTGCCGCTGCCAGAACCCGCGATATTGCTGAAGAATCAGGGATTAATCTTGCGTTACTAAACTATTATTTCCGCAGTAAAGAAAAGTTATTTCATGAGGTAATGTCCGAGAAAATACAACAATTTTTTGGCGTTCTTTTCCCAATAATAAATAACTCTTCTACCAAACTGGAAACAAAAATTGATCTAATTGTTGCCAATTATATTGACATGCTTTCCGAAAATCCTGACTTGCCACTTTTTGTTCTGAATGAAATGAAAGGTAAGCGTGGTCAGATAAATAAAACATTGCCCATAGAAAAAATTACTAAAAATGTAAGTCTTGTTCAACAATTGCAGAAGCGGAGGCCCGACATAAATCCTGTTCACTTTTTGATGAATATTTTGGGAATGACCGTATTTCCCTTTATTGCCAGGCCAGCTTTTGGTGCAATCGGTATTTTGAATAAAAGTGACTTCGAAACCGTGATTGAAGAACGCAGAAAATTAATTCCTGTTTGGATAAAAGCTGCATTAAAAGCTAAATAAATTTTATTCTTTTCATTAATGAAACGGTTAAAAAAATGAATGGCTACTTAAAAAAAATTGTCGCAACGTTCTTTTTGATCACGTCTGTGTTGATGCTCAAAGCACAATCGAATTCCATTACATTAGATTCCTGCTATGTATGGGCGAGGAAAAACTATCCTTTGGTAAAGCAGTATGAACTGATTATCAAAAGCAATGCATACACATTAGAAAATATCTCCAAAGGTTATTTGCCTCAAATAAATATCAAAGGACAGGCAACGTATCAATCGGATGTAACGCAGCTTCCCAAAGGTATTCCCGGCGTTTCTGTTTTAAGCAAAGACCAGTATAAAATATATGCTGAAGTGAACCAGCTGATTTATGATGGCGGAGTTTTGAAAGAACAAAAAAAATTGAAGGACGCTAATTCTGTGGTTGCCGGACAACAATTAGAAGTGGAATTATACAAACTTAAAGACCGGATAAATCAGTTGTATTTTGGCATTTTACTCATTGATGAGCAGTTGAAACAAAATACGCTCAACAAAAGTGACATTCAGCTGGGACTTGCAAAAATAAATGCGCAAGTAGCGAATGGTACTGCTTTACAGAGCAGCGCAGATGCTTTAAAAGCGGAATTGCTGAAGGGGGCGCAACAAACGATTGAATTACTTTCTAATCGCAAAGCTTTTACGGATATGCTGGGTTTATTTATTAACAAGGCTTTAGATGAAAAAACAATTTTTATTAAACCGAAGAATATTGCTTCCGGCGGAGAAATTAAACGTCCGGAATTAATTATGTATGATTATCAGAATAAAATTTTTGATGCACAAAATAATTTGCTGAAAGCAAAGAATCGTCCCAAACTCAGTTTCTTTGTCCAGGGCGGTTATGGACGTCCTGCCTTCAATATTCTAAGCAACAATTTTGACCCATTTTATATTGGTGGGCTGCGGCTTACTTTTCCATTATCCGGTTTTTATACCATCAAAAATGAAAGGGAATTAATAAACATCAGCAGGGAAAGTACAGAGGTTCAGAAAAATATATTTTTATTCAACACCCGGTTGGCTATAAAGCAGCAAAGCGCCGATATCATTAAGCTTTACGACCTTTTAAAAACGGATGATGAAATAATAACGCTTAGAACGAATGTGAAAAAAGCGGCGCTCGCACAATTGGAAAATGGCGTTATAAATTCAAGCGATTACCTGCGGGAAGTAAACGCAGAAGATGGCGCAAGGCAAAATAAAATATTGCATGAAATACAATTACTGATGGCTCAATATAACGAACGAAATACTACAGGAGAATAGAAAATAATGCCGAAGAAATTACCAACAAAAAAAATACAAAATGAAAAGACATACATCAATCTTCACTGTTGTTTTGGCAATTGCCTTTTGCCCATTGTGTATACTATTTTCATCGTGTCAGGATCATAAAAACAATGATGACGCTTCCGGAACATTTGAAGCAACAGAAACAATTATATCTGCGCAGGCAAATGGCGTGATTGAAGCGTTCAATATTCATGAAGGACAAACTTTGGATTCCGGAATGTCGGTCGGATACATCGATACCACTCAATTGTTTCTGAAGAAAAAACAACTGGAAGCACAGGTGAAAGCTATGGGTTACAAACTTCCGGATATTTCTGCACAGACAGCACAGTTTAAACAACAAGCCGCCGTTACCCAAAGTGATCTGGATTATCTGCTGAATGAAAAAAGACGGACTGAAAATTTGGTGAAAGCCGATGCGGCGACGCCAAAACAATTAGATGATATCAATGCGAAAATTGCCACAGCAAAAGAACAAATAAAGGCAATTTATAAACAGGGCGCTGCACAGACTTCAGCGCTAAAGACGCAACGGTCGGGCATTTCAGCAGATGTGCAGCCGCTTTATTTTCAGATAGAACAATTAAATGACCAACTAAAAAAATCAAAAATTATTAACCCGGTAAATGGAACTGTTCTTACAAAATTTGCAGAAGCGAATGAGATGGCAACAACCGGTAAACCTCTTTATTCTATTGCAGATTTATCCAACATCATTTTGCGTGCCTATATCACCGGCAATCAATTTGGCGCCGTCAAACTAAAACAAAAAGTGAAAGTAATGGTGGATGACACAACAGGCAAATCAAAAGAATACGAAGGCATTATAGAATGGATTAGCGACAAAGCCGAGTTTACACCAAAAACAATTCAAACAAAAGATGAAAGAGCGAATCTTGTTTATGCGATTAAAATAAGGGTAAAAAATGACGGCTATTTGAAAATAGGTATGTATGGAGAAGTGAAATTCAATTGACAGTTCACAGTGGACAATTGACAATGACAGTTGACAATTGAGATAAATTCACAACATTGTTAAAAACAATTTTTAAAACTAATAGAAGCGAGTATGGAAAATATAATTGCAAATAAGTCTTATGCCTTTGCTCTTGGAATAATACGATTGTATCAATTTCTCTCAGAGCAAAAGAAAGAGTATGTATTGTCAAAACAATTATTGAGATCCGGAGCGGCAATCGGGGCAATGGTTAAGGAATCAGAGCACGCACAGTCTAAAGCGGATTTTCTGAATAAAATGAATGTGGCTTTGAAAGAAGCAAACGAAACGGAATATTGGTTGATGCTTTTAAAAGATACAGGATATATAAATAACAAGGAGTTTGATTCGATTAATGCCGATTGTACCGAAATTTTACGTCTACTTATCAGTATAGTAAAAAGCACAAAAGCATCACTTAAAAAATAGATCGATAATTGTCAATTGTCAATTATCAATTAAACAACATGGTAACGGCAAATAATTTGGTAAAAACTTATGGAAAGAAGCATGAAATTCCTGCTGTGGATGATGTATCTTTTTCTGTGAATGAAGGTGAAATATTCGGATTGATTGGACCAGATGGAGCCGGTAAAACAAGTATCTTTCGCATGCTCACTACTTTATTGCTTCCCGATAGCGGAAGCGCTGCTGTAGCGGCTTTTGATGTGGTAAAAGATTACAGGCAAATAAGAAATATAGTCGGTTATATGCCCGGAAAATTTTCTTTATACCCTGATTTAAGCGTAGAAGAAAATCTCAATTTTTTTGCAACAGTTTTCGGAACCACTATCCGTGAGAATTATGATTTAATCAAGGAAATTTATGTGCAGTTAGAACCATTTAAAAAACGCAGAGCCGGAAAATTGTCAGGAGGAATGAAACAAAAACTCGCCTTATGTTGCGCATTGATACATAAACCCACAGTGCTTTTTTTAGATGAACCGACCACCGGAGTTGATCCGGTTTCCAGGAAAGAATTTTGGGAAATGCTGAAACGGTTAAAAGCCCAAAATATCACCATTTTAGTTTCAACCGCTTATATGGATGAGGCTACATTGTGCGATAGAATTGCACTAATCCATTCCGGTAAAATTTTAACTGTGGATACGCCTGCAAATATTTCTGCCGCTTATCCTGATAAATTATTAGAGGTAAAAGCCAACAAAATGTCGGCTCTGTTGAATGCACTTTCCAGGTTTCAGAAAGTATCCGGCAGTTATGCTTTTGGCGAATATGCTCATGTATCGGTAAACAGGAATGAAGAAAATATGGAGGGCGAATTGAAAAATTATTTGCAACAGGCAGGGCTTGAAAGCATTGAAATAAAACCAATAAAGGCATCGGTTGAAGATTATTTTATTAAGCTATTAAAATAGAAATGCAGGAAGTAGTTATAAAAACAGAGAAGCTGACCAAGCGTTTCGGTGATTTTACTGCTGTAAATGAAATCACGTTTGATGTGTATAAAGGAGAAATATTTGGTTTTCTTGGAGCGAACGGAGCCGGTAAAACTACAGCGATGCGGATGTTGATTGGATTATCCAAACCCACATCCGGAAGTGCTACTGTTGCGGGTTTTGATGTTTATAAACAAACAGAAAACATCAAAAAAAATATTGGTTACATGAGCCAGAAATTCTCATTGTATGAAGATTTAACCGTGTTGGAAAATATCAGTTTTTACGGGGGAATATATGGTTTGAGCGATGCACAGATAAAAACAAAAAGCGA
>JAICYZ010000261.1 GCA_025933935.1 Chitinophagaceae bacterium | reverse complement strand
GGATTAACATTAATGCATTACCATTTGTTATTTCAATTGTTTGTTTAGGATTGATAACAGCTTTATTGATTTGTATTCAAACAATAAAAGCAGCGATTGCTAATCCGGTGAAGAGTTTGAGAACGGAGTAAATTTAATTAGCTGATGTGATAATTAGCCAATATGCTATGAAGAAAACAGCAATAGTTAATATTTGTTGGTTTACTATCAAATAACCGTCATCGATAAACGAAAATAAAATGTTTAAAAATTATTTCAAAACGGCTTTAAGAACTTTTAGTAAAAATAAAGTTACTACTGCTATTAATATGCTTGGACTTTCAATTGGCATCAGCGCGGCGCTTATCATTTTTATGGTAATTCAATACGATTTCAGTTTTGATAAATATGAACCTGGAAAAGAAGATGTCTATCGCATCGTAACGGATGGCGATCCATGGAAAAACCCCGGAGTACCTGTGCCTTTACATGAAAATATGCAAAGCGTAAGTGGCGTACAGTATGTGGCAGAAATCCTTCAGTATAACGATAATAAAATTAAAGTTTCTATTCCTCAACCCAATAATAAAACTGCGCAGGCTTTCAAGAAGCAGGAAGGAATTGTTTTCACGGGTAATGCATATTTTTCGATATTTCCACATAAATGGATTGCAGGTAATAAAAAAACGGCACTCGACAATCCAAATAAGGTTGTATTGAGCGAAAGCTATGCTGAACGTTACTTCCCGGATATGTTACCTGAAAAATTAATCGGCAAAACAGTAGCTTTCAGCGATACCATTCTTACCACGGTAACAGGTATTGTACAGGATTTGAAAGCCAACAGTGATTTTGAATTTAAAATATTTATTTCTTTACCAACCATTGCGTCTGCAAACCTTAAACAAACATATGGTTGGGATGAATGGGGAAACACGAATTCGAATTTTCAAACTGTCATAAAGCTATATCCTGGCGTGCAACCTGCACAAATAAACAAACAGATAGCCGCAGTCTTTAAGGAACATAATTCAAACCCTGATGACAATAAAACAATCCACCGGTTGCAACCTTTAAGCGATGTGCACAGCAACGCTGATTTTGGAGGAGAAGTGGATATGTCAACCGTGCGCAATCTTATACTGCTGGCTGTTTTCCTGCTTTTGTTAGGCGCTATTAATTTTATAAATCTATCCACCGCACAAGCCACACAACGTGCAAAAGAAATTGGTATCCGCAAAACGCTGGGTAGTAAAAAAAGGCAGTTGATCCTGCAGTTTCTGTCCGAAACATTTTTGCTCACGTTGTTTACCGCTATCGTGTCTGTGGCGATCACGCCATTGCTGTTGAAAGCTTTTACAGGATTTATCCCCGAAGGATTACATTTCAGTTATTTGTATGAACAGCCTGTTTTATGGTTTTTCTTTTTTCTGTTGATAGTATTAGTAAGTATCATTGCGGGTTTGTATCCGGCATTAATACTTACAAAATTTAACCCGGTAGCCGTTTTAAAAGATAATATGGTAACCAATAGGGGAGTGAGCCGCAGCGCCTGGATGCGCAAGACGCTGATCGTATTCCAGTTTATCATAGCGCAGGTTTTTATCATTGGAGTGCTCGTTGTGGATAAGCAGATTCATTATTCCATGCAAAAAGACATGGGCTTTAGAAAAGATGCCATTATTAATTTCTATGTGCCTTTTGATTTTTCTAATCCGAATAATAAAAAATTTATTTTAAAAGATGAACTGGCTAAAATTCCGGAAATACAAGAGGTAAGTTTAGGCAATCAATCACCGGCATATAATGGCCAAATGAGCACACAGGTGTCTTATAAAGAAAAGGGCAAAGACGTAAAATTACAAGTAGATTCAAGAAACGGAGATACCGCATTTTTGAGCGTTTACAATATTCAATTGATTGCAGGCAGAAATATTATGCCTTCCGATTCGGCTACTGAATTTTTAATAAACGAAACCCTTGCACGCCAACTTGGATTTCAACATCCTGCAGAAGCCGTAGGTCATTTTCTAAGTTTTGATAATTCCCAAAAGCCAATTGTGGGTGTGATGAAAGATTTTAATCTCGCTTCTGTAAGAAGTGCCATCCATCCTTTGGTTTATTATGCAGCTCCTAAATTTGGTTATATGATGCATGTTGCTCTTCAGCCCAACCCCGATATGTGGAACAGCGCTATCACTAAAATGCAGGCAGCCTGGAAAAGCATTTATCCTGATGTTGATTTTGATTACACATTCCTGGATAAGAAGATAGAAAACTTTTATAAAGCCGATCAACAGCTTTCCAAATTATTAACATGGGCTTCGGCTGTTGCCATTATCGTCAGTTGCTTAGGTCTTTTGGGACTTGTGATTTTTATTACCAATAATCGGATGAAAGAAATTGGGGTGCGAAAAGTATTAGGAGCTTCTGTAAGGCAGATCATCACTTTGTTATCTTTCGACTTTGTAAAATTAATTGCTGTTGCTTTTATAATTGCCGTACCTGTTGCCTGGTGGGCAACGCACAACTGGTTGCAAAACTTTGCCTATCATACAAACCTGAGCTGGTGGATATTTTTATTAAGCGGGATTATCATGATAACGGCAGCCCTTTCCATATTATGTTTAAGGGCAGGTAAAGCAGCACTGGCCAACCCGGTGAAGAGCCTGAGGAGCGAGTGACCTGCTCGTTTGAAAATGAAAATTAGGGTTATTTGTTTGTTTGCTGTATAACGGTAATGTATAAACGAAAATAAACTTGTAGATCAACACTACGTAAAACGAATCGCAGATCGCCTGCAATTATTAAAACAAGCAAACCGATTGATGCTTACCTATGACGCAAGCAGTGATACCGTTAATGCTTATACGAAAATATTTAGCTGCAATTCCTTTTGCATTTTTCCTGTAATTTGCAATTCCACCTGCACTAAACAATTACTATGAAATTGAAGGGATCGTTTTTTTTAGCTTTCTGTTTTCTCATCATCCACGTGCAGGGGCAACAAAAATATGAGCTCAACAGTGGTTGGCAATGTATCAATATAAAAGACATAAATGCGGATGGAGAAAAAATTTCACAGCCTTCTTTTTCTCTAAAAGGTTTTATGTCCGCAACAGTGCCGGGCACGGTGCTTACCACGATGCTCAACAACAAAATGATCCCCGATCCATTTTATGGAATGAACAATGAAAAGATTCCTGACATCTATAATACCGGTCGTGATTATTACACATACTGGTTTGTAAAAGATTTCACAGAAAAAATTGCCAATGCTGAAGAACAGGTGTGGCTGCATTTTCGCGGCATCAATTATAGTTGCGATGTCTTTCTGAATGGGCACCAGTTGAATGATAAAAGATTTTATGGAATGTTTCTGACGCAACAATATAACATTACGCGCTGGTTGTCAAAGAACGGGAAAAACAGGCTTGCGGTCATTGTTTATCCGCCTGACCCTGTTGGAAATCCCAATGGCGGACAAGGAGGTGACGGAACGATTGCGAAGAATGTTTCGCATCAGTACGTAGCAGGATGGGATTGGATTCAGCCGGTGAGAGACCGCAACACGGGAATTTGGGATAAAGTAACGATTGAAAAAGCGGGGCCGGTAAATGTCCAAAACCCTCACATCATTACACTTGTACCCGGTAAAAGGTTTGTTGAAGGAAAACAAACTCCGGCAATCTTAAAAGTTTCTGCTGAATTATTAAATGCAACTGGTAAAGAAGTGCGTGGCAAGTTGAAATATTCCATCGCCGGAGAAACCATCACAACCAATGTAACTCTTCCCGCTAAAGCAAAAATAACAGTTCCATTACCCGACCATATTTTGCAGGATCCAAAACTTTGGTGGCCGAATGGCTACGGGCCGCAAAACTTATACAACATTCATGTACAGTTTACAATGGATGGCGGTTCAATAAGCGACGAAGAAAACGTAAAATTTGGAATCCGCCAGATCAATACTGTTTGGAACACTACTACCCGCAGCCGGGAAGTGCACGTTAACGGGCAAAAAATATTTATCAAAGGTGGCAATTGGATCACCTCCGATGAAATGCTTCGTTTTTCTGATGCACGTTATGATGCGGAGATCAGGTTTCACCGCGATATGAATTTAAACCTGATCCGTGTTTGGGGCGGCGCTATTACCGAGCGCCCTGAATTTTACAATGCATGTGATAAATATGGTTTGCTGGTAATGCAGGATTTTTGGAACTCCGGTGATTGCAATGGCCGCTGGATGGATCCCAGGAAAAAGGATGATCAATGGACAAGAAGAAAATACCCTGACGATCATCGGTTATTTCTTGCTTCCGTTGCTGACCAGGTGAAGATGCTGCGCAATCATCCTTCGCTGGCTTTATGGTGTGGTGGCAATGAAATAACGCCTCCTGAAGATATCCTGGTGGCAATGCAGGATTCTATTATGCCGCAGTTGGATCACACAAGGTATCTGATAGAATATTCCAATTCCGACAGTATGTCGTACAATCCTTTCGGAGGCAATGGCGACGGGCCTTACGGCATTCAAAACATCAATACTTTTTGGGAACACCAAACCTATCCTTTTAATTCAGAAGTCGGTTCTGTAGGCATGGGCGATTCTGCTTCTTTGGCGAGATTTATTCCTGTTGAAAATATGCAAATACCGGGTAAAGACTTCAGGGATATGGACAGCGTCTGGCGTTATCATAAATATGCTGGCTATGGTAATCACATTGATGCTTATGGCAAGCCAAAGGATGTAACCGATTTTGCGGATAAAGCGCAATTGGTGAATTACGATCAGTACCGCGCCTTGATGGAAGGCTTCAGCGCTCACATGTGGGAATGGTACACCGGCAGCATTATCTGGAAAACGCAGAACCCGTGGACCGCTTTGCGTGGGCAGATGTATGATTATTATCTCGATCCGAACGCCTGCCTCTATGGGTTGCACGAAGGAAGCGAGCCGTTTCATGTGATGTATAATAATGCTGATGGTATGGTGATGATCGTCAACAATACTTTCACAGCGAAGCGCAATATCATGCTGAAGGCGGAAGCGTATGATATGGATGGTAATGGAAGACAACTAACGCAGGTATTTTCAGATATTGGACCAACGACGTCTAAAAAATATGTGTCGCTAAAACATGCACTCGACCGAATGGGACAGGAAAAAGGTGTATTTCTTTATTTGTCGTTGCTGGATGAAAACAAAAATTTGCTCGACGATAATTTATACTGGCTGCCAGATTCTACCGGCAATTACTCCGGCTTACAGCAGATGAAAAAAG
>JAICYZ010000181.1 GCA_025933935.1 Chitinophagaceae bacterium | reverse complement strand
TCGAAGCTTCGGATATCCTTGGCCTGATGGATATTTTAAAGATTCGCAAGGCATCCATTGTCGGATGGAGCGAAGGTGGTGTCATCGGCTTGTTTCTCGCAATACACGCGCCTGGCAGGATTGAAAAGCTGCTCGCTTTCGGTGCCAATTACAGCGTGTCTTCCTATTCAGCCAAACCTTTAAGTGTGGAAATGAAAGTCATGGGTCGCCGCTACCTGGCAAATGCAGAAGCGACGTATCGTCGCCTTTCTCCTACACCGGACGGATTCCATGAATTACTTAAAGCGTTGGCAGCGGACAGTACAGAGCCAGAATTGACACCTACAGATCTTGCGAAAATTAAAATACCTGTCGTGATTGCAGATGGGCAATACGAACAGTTCATTACGCAAAAAGAAACAGCAACGCTGGCACATCTGATCCCCGGTTCAAAACTGGTGATCATTCCGAATGTGAGCCATGGCGGCCCCCTTCAGGACCCCGTTAGTTTTCATAAGGTTGTAGTTAAGCTGCTCGATTCTGATTGATTGGTCGTCCCTGGCGATTTTGTATTGCGGCAAAAGTCCTTTAAGTTTCAGCGCACAATTCACCTTTAATTGAGTTTCGTGATTTTACGGGTGATAACCATTCTACCCTTACGCATTATGGAAATAAGGTAAACACCGTTCGCCATTAAGCTTAAATTCAATATTTGCGTTTCGTTGCTTGCTGATTGACTGAACAACTTTTGCCCAAGTACATCCGTCAACAATATCACATCGCCAATTTGGATCTGGCTTATTTTTACCAGGCCGGTGGTAGGATTGGGAAATACCTTTGGCATAAGGTCGGATGGTAAAGCACAAGATAACGAGTCAGCGATTATTCTCCAGTTATAAGTGGATATCAATTTGCTTCTTGCATCTGCACCTTTACAATATTTAAGACCCTCTGCACCAAAAACCAAATTAGCTGAAGGAGCCTGGCGTGCCCAACCAATCAGCGTATTATCGTAGTTGGTGATACTAAGACCTGAATTATCCAGCATGCTGAGCATATTTGGTGAGTTAGAGATCTTCCAGTTTCCGAGATCCTGGTTAAACGCTGTCGCTCCCCAAAACATGCCATACATATCCGTTACCTTCGCTGTGTTCCAATGGCCTATATCCTGATTAAAGGCTGTTGCTCCAAAAAACATATAGCCCATCCGTGTTACGTTAGCCGTGTTCCAACGGCTAATATCCTGGTTAAAGGCCGTTGCTCCGTAAAACATGTATCCCATATCTGTTACTTTAGCTGTGTTCCAATTTCCTATATCCTGGTTAAAGGCCGCTGCTCCTAAAAACATATTTCTCATAATAGTTACGTTGGAAGTGTTCCAATGGCCTATATCCTGGTTAAAGGCTGCGGCTAGTTCAAACATACCATACATGTCCCTTACACTAGCTGTGTTCCAATTGCCTATATTTTGGTTAAACGCTGCTGCTTCATAAAACATTGCTGTCATATTCGTTACTGACTCTGTATTCCAGCTATTCATAGCGGTAGCTGCAGCTCCGGTTGGGTTTAATTTCTTACAATCATAGAACATGTTTGACATATCAGTGACATCAGAAAGAACCGGTTCATCGGTCGCCGTTATGTTCAAGTTAGTACACCCCATAAAGGCGCGGTTCATGCTTTTCCAAGCATTTGTGCCCCACTGGCTTATGTCAATAATTTTATCTCTACCCCCAGCGGTATCATTAAAATAAATTCGGGGAAAGGTACCTGTTATACTTACATTATAAGTGCCTTGTTTTGTATAGGTATGCGAAACATCTCCTGTTGCAGTACTTGTGCTACCATCACCCCAATTAATTGTATAGTCATAACCTGAGCCACTGGTCGGAATCGTAATAAGTTCATTGCTACCAGTCACTTGCCATTTGGTAATAAATTGTGCGTCGCTTACCAACGTCAGCAATACACCAATTAATATCAGCGTATTAGCAAAAAGCAATTTTCTGTAACTTCTTTTCATATATAGTGAAGAACCGCTTGTTTCGAGAGATAAGAATCAACATCCGCTCTTAGAAACTTTAAAAGCTTATGTCATGACATATTTGAACAGGATATTAGAGGAGGGATAAAGTTAATGAAACGGGATCAGAAATCCACAACTACTGTTGTGTTCTTATGTGCGAATAGATCTGAAGCAGCTACCTTTTTTCTTTTATGGGACGGACTAAGAAGTTTTTCAGCATAGCAACAAATACCAAAGATTCTTATTTGCATCCTTTATTCATTTCAATTTCCTTCAGCCGGTTTCTTCAATTCATTTAATTTTACCGATTGTATCATTATTGCAATTTCTATTTTTATAGATGAAACACATTAATATGTCTAATCGCAAAGCCGCTTCGATAGCCGCTTTTGCATTGGTACCCTTGTCCGGCTTTGCTACTGATTTATACCTACCTTCTTTTCCCGAAATGGTTCGGGTTTTCCACGCGACAGCTGCCCAGATCCAGTTAACCTTATCGGTTTTCCTCGTCAGCTATGGAGTAGGCCAGTTTTTTGCAGGAAGCCTGATGGATAGTTTCGGTCGCTACAAGGCTGTTATCATCGCTTTGACATTATTCATTCTTTCCAATATTCTGATCATACTCACCCGCAATTTATTCTTGTTAGATACCTGTCGCGTTCTCCAGGGTCTTTGTGTTTCTTTTATTGCTGTTGGAAAAAGAACTTTTTTCGTAGATGTTTATTCAGGTAAGCAACAGCAAAGCTATACGGCATTATTAACAATTGTATGGGGCACAGCACCTATTGTTGCTCCGTACCTGGGCGGTTTTCTTCAAGTCCATTTCGGATGGACTTCCAGTTTCTATTTTCTCGCTGTTTATGCCGCCATCCTGCTGTTTGCAGAACTGAAATACAGCGGCGAATCGTTGAGATATCGTACTCACTTTCATTTAAAGGCCATCACAAACGTTTATTTAAAACTGATAAAAACAAGGGATTTTAGTGTCGGCTTAGTGATTCTCGGATTTAGTTTTTGCCTTGTTATGTCGTTCAACATGGCCATTCCATTTATTGTTGATAAAGTATTTCATCTGTCACCCGTTGCCACCGGGTATTGTGCACTGTTTTCGGGGATGGCACTTTTTTCAGGAGGAATTATCGGAAAGGCAATGGGCATTCGTAATTTATTAAAAAAGGCGATTATCTTCTCTTTTATTCAAGCTACGATCATCCTTTTAATGCTCATCTTTTTGGATTCTCTGACTACCATATTTCTCTTAATGATTTTTGTGGTTGTTATTCATTTGATAGAAGGTGTTCTGTATAACCTTTTCTTTACCCACTGCCTGATCAGATTTCCCAAAAACGCTGCTACTGCCGGCGGCATCACCAGCGGCGGGTCGTATATTGTACTTTCTGTTGCCCTATCCCTTTTATTGACTTTTCTTCCCAACCCGGGACAAAGAACGCTCGCTTATAGCTATTTGATACTTTGTGGTTCCATCATTATCTTATTATTGATTTTTAGAAAATCAATTGTCAAAGGAAATGAGATTGAATTAAGTGAAAAACGGGCTGAGAAACTTACATGAATATTCCCTTCTGTAGCTCAAGTGGTTTGTGGTGAAGCGCCGCACTTTTCCTTTGCACAGGCTGAGGGTTTCGGATTGTTACCGAATCTGATTCCCATATTTTTTCTAAAGCCAGTTGTGCATATAACATAGGATATGCAAGTATTAAAGCTGATAATAACAGATGTTTCATAATAATAATTATTTTTGTGATTTGAAACACCGATAGTTTCACCTTTTATCGCTCGCTGTTAACCTACAATATATTGTGATACTACTCGGTGTTACTTTTCATTTTTACCGGCCGCATCAAATGCGAAAAAGTTAGTTGGGCCATTTTCCATTTGCCGTTTTCTTTGGTATAAACTTCCGTTACCATAAAAGGATTGGTAACGGTATTGCCACCTACTACCGCTTCCAAATCAATATCATTTAACAGGATCGCTGTGTTGCCAAACATGTTCACTATAACATTATACACCTCTGCTTTCTTATACCAGATACCGCCGGTTTTAATGACTGCAAGTTCCTGGGTTTTTCCCCAGCTTCCACCCATGTGAACAAACATCGCTTTATCATCAAACAGTTCATTTAAAGAATCTACATTTTTGTTTGCCATCCAATCCCATTTCTGTTTTGAAAGATTAATGACCTCCTGTTGTTCGGGAGTGTTGTTCGTCGAAGTTTTAATTGTTTCGGTCGGTGGCTGTTGTGCAAAGGACATTTGAACAGTCATCACCATAATGCATAATGCAAGGATTAATTTTTTCATTTTTGTTTTTTTAAATGTGAAAAGTTTTATTTAACGCTATGATATTCTTCCGTTACTTTTTCTGATAAAAATAAAAAACCTTTATTTGTTTGTTTACTACCAAACAAAGTAAAGAATTTCGGTTTGTTGATACACTAACGGTTAATCATCTTCTGCGCCTGTTCGCTATATCGTGCACCCTGCACTTCAATCTTTGAAAGAGCTTCATTAATTTCTTTAAGATCATCTGCGCTTAATGAAACGGTTGCTGCACCTACATTTTCTTGTAAACGATGGACTTTTGTGGTACCCGGAATCGGAACAATCCAGGGCTTCTGTGCAAGCAACCATGCCAATGCTATTTGGGCATTTGTGGCGTGTTTTTCTTTGGCGATCCTACCCAACAAATCCACCAAAACCTGGTTTGATTTCCGGTTTTCTTCAGAAAAACGCGGCACAGTGTTTCGAAAATCAGTCTTGTCAAATGTGGTATGCTCATCAATCTTTCCTGTCAAAAATCCTTTGCCCAATGGGCTGAAAGGAACAAAGCCGATTCCTAATTGCTGCAATGTTGGTATGATTTCCTGTTCAGGTTCGCGCCACCAGAGCGAGTATTCACTTTGCAGCGCTGTTACCGCCTGAACGGCATGCGCTCTGCGAATAGTTTGTACACCCGCTTCTGATAAACCAAAGTGTTTTACTTTTCCCTCTTTGATTAAATCTTTTACAGCTCCTGCCACATCTTCAATAGGAACATTCGGGTCAACGCGGTGTTGATAAAGCAAGTCAATTACGTCTGTTCTTAAACGTTTAAGCGACGCTTCTGCCACTGCCCTGATGTTTGCGGGGCTGCTATCTAATCCGGAGGATGTCTTCCCTGTAATAAATCCAAATTTTGTTGCTATCACCACATCTCTGCGAAAGGGTTGTAATGCTTCACCCAACAACTCCTCGTTTGTGTATGGGCCATACACTTCTGCTGTATCAAAAAAAGTAACGCCAAGCTCAAAGGCTTTCCTGATTAATTTAATCGCGTCTTTTTTATCTGTAGCGGGACCAAGACCAAAACTCAATCCCATACAACCGAAACCAAGAGCGGATACTTCAAGGCTTTTGCCTAATATTCTTTTTTGCATTTTTATTATTTTTAGTTTTAACGGATGTTCTTTTAAAACGCAAAGTTCTTTCCATCTTTTTTTGCCAATGGTACACAGATTGCTGTTTTATCTACCATTATTGCTGTTAAAGATTGTTTCTTGAAAAAAAATGCACAGTAAGATGGTAATTTTGAATCAGGCAAAATCAATATCATGGATAACATCAAAAGATTTGAAACAATCAACGATTACAATACATTCAATAATAATGAAACATTGCATCCATTGGTGAGCGTTGTTGATTTATCAAAAGCAAATCCGCGGCAAGGTTCCAAAATGTATTTTGGATTCTACACCATTTTTTTAAAAGAGGTGAAATGTGGCGATTTGGTTTATGGCCGTCATACTTATGATTACCAGGAAGGCACATTGGTTTTTCTTGCCCCGGGACAAGTTGCCGGAGTCAACAGTAATGGCGAAACCTATCAGCCAAAGGGTTATGCGCTTATTTTTCATCCCGATTTAATTCATGGCACTTCACTTGGACAACACATCCAGGACTATACGTTTTTCAGGTATCAATCAAATGAGGCGCTACATTTATCAGAACGCGAAAGGAAAGTTGTTTTGGATTGTTTTTCAAAAATTGAATATGAATTGGAACATGCGATTGACAAGCATAGTAAAACGCTTATCGTAGATAATATTGAGCTTTTTTTAAACTATTGCTTTCGTTTTTATGACCGGCAGTTTATCACACGCGATAAAGTGCACAAAGGAATTTTAGAAAGGTTTGAAGGTTTATTGAATGAATATTTTAAAACAGATAAACCGCAAACAATTGGCATCCCTTCCGTTGCTTATTGCGCAAGTGAATTGAATTTATCCCCTGGTTATTTTGGCGACCTGATAAAAAAAGAAACAGGCAAAACAGCGCAGGAATACATACAAGCGAAAGTCATTGATGTTGCTAAAGAAAAAATCTTTGACCAAAGCAAATCAGTTAGTGAAATCGCTTATGAATTGGGTTTTAAATATCCACAACATTTTACCCGCTTATTTAAGCAAAAAGTAGGGCAATCTCCGAATCAATATAGAATGTTGAATTGAAAACAAACTTCCTTTTGCCTTCCGCTTTCTGCCTTCTCCCTTGAATATTGAAAATTGAATATTGAATATTGAATTGCCTTAGCTTTTTTCTCCGCGGTCCGGTGTCCACAGCGAACATTTTTTACTATATCAGTCGCTGACGACAGCGACCAGGGCTTTTAATTAAATGAATATTTAAATATATTTCTACCGCAGTTTAAATATAATATCAACGGGCCCGTAAATGTGAACGTCTCATCTAAAAATACATGGGCTTACCACCCACAGGGAAGACAACAAGGAAGCAAAAGAGGAAACGTGTACTATGGCTGCAACATACCGTTGGTTCTGTAAACCGTATGTGTGTCGTCACCAAATTTTATCCTCTTTTCTAACCAAATATTTTTTTCTCCTGTTTCCCGCGCTATGTCTGCGAGCCTTGTAAAACAAGCTCTGGATGTATAAACGGAATACGGATATTTTCCGATGCGGGAGAGTTGAGCCGCGAATTCAGGCGCTCTGCCAATCCAGCTTATATCGTTAATATTACCTATTCCGGAGTGGACAGCCCAGGCATCACTTGTGTCAATTCCTATACAGTGCCTGATCGACAGTTTATTATTTCGAATAGACTGAAATGCTGTATGTGCTTTAGGATTCAGCACCTTCTCCACTATATAGTCGATTTTTCGCGCGCAATTTACCGCGGATGTATTGGGCGCTTCGCCCCTGAAAATTCCCATGACGCTGTGGCTCCCGGCTCTTCTGACAGTTCCTCCATCAGCCAGTATCATGCGTGCAGATATATCCAAATATGCACGAATTATCTTGGCAGTAGTTTCCCAGGAACATTTTTCGGCCAGCACAATGACATCTGCTAAATCCGCATAAAGAAATGTTGCTTCAATTTTAAAAGCTCCATTTGCGAGCGCTATTTCTTCAGCTTCCGGTATTACGTTTGCATCCGTGAGTTGCCAGTCTATTCGGAGGATTCTGTCAACTTCTGATTGTAATGTGTCAAGTAATGTCATTATTATTGAAATATAAAGGAAATTCTCTTTTCCCTGGTCGGTGTTTGTTGCACAGCAGTTAATTTTTCACAATATTATTTATTTTTTCTTTAGATAATAAGTTTATAGCTGCTCTTTTAATGTCTTAAGCATTATATAGTGGCCCAACATGAATAAG
>JAICYZ010000162.1 GCA_025933935.1 Chitinophagaceae bacterium | reverse complement strand
TAAAGTTCACCCTGCCATTATTTTCAAAGTTATTCACAAAATGAGAGTTATTAACACCCCCTAAGAACCCCCATATAATAATAATATTAATATGATTTAAAGAATAAGAATTACTTAATTTCAATCCAAAGGTTTACTGTATTTATTTCATTTTCATGAAGGGAATCTAAAACAATAATAAAAGCAGTCTTCGCTTCCCTCGCCGGAAGGAATTATGGTAAATACAATTTTCAATTGTATTTAATTGTAAACGGTTTCTTCCAAAAGTGGAATTGAAAATTGAAGTCTTCGAATTTTTTTTCGTAATAAAAATGTAATCGTTTACATTTATGCTAAATATAATTATTTTCGTTTTTCAAATGGTTCTTAATGCTTCTTAGAAAACTCACAAAAACTCATTTATTAAACTTCTGCGAACCCCCTTAAGGATTTGAGCAAGTAGCTTTTTAATTAATAACTTTCAAAAAATTAAAACCTAAATCATAAAAAAATGTCAGTAATAACAGGGAAAAAAGAATATTTTAAAAATATTCCGCAAATTAAATACGAAGGTCCCAAAAGCGATAATCCTTTTGCTTTTCGTTGGTATGATGAAAACAAAAAAGTAGCTGGAAAAACAATGAAAGAGTTTTTCAAATTTGCCTGTGCTTATTGGCATTCATTCAATGGGAACGGCGCTGATCCTTTCGGTGAGCCGACGCATATTTTCCCCTGGAATGAAAAAGAAGATCCGATAAAACGAGCAAAAGACAAGATGGATGCGGCTTTTGAGTTTATTACTAAAATGAGTTTGCCTTATTATTGTTTTCACGATGTAGATATTGTTGATTACACCAACGATGTAGCCGACAACGAAAAAAGATTAAAAGCAATCACTGCTTACGCAAAACAAAAACAGGAACAAAGCGGCGTGAAATTATTGTGGGGAACTGCAAATCTTTTTTCTCATAAAAGATACATGAATGGCGCATCAACTAATCCTGATTTCGAGGTGCTTACTCATGCTGCTGCGCAGGTAAAAGCCGCCCTGGACGCCACTATAGAACTTGGCGGTGCGAATTATGTTTTTTGGGGCGGACGTGAAGGATACATGACGCTGCTTAATACAAACATGAAAAGAGAGCAGGAACATCTCGCAAAATTTTTACACCTCGCCAAAGATTATGCAAGAAAAAATGGTTTTAAAGGAACCTTCTTTATCGAACCAAAACCAATGGAACCTACAAAACACCAATATGATTATGACGCCGCTACCTGTATCAGTTTTTTGCGTCAATATGATCTGATGGATGATTTCAAACTGAACATAGAAGTAAATCACGCGACTCTTGCCGGGCACACATTTACGCACGAATTACAGGTAGCTGCGGATGCAGGAGTTCTCGGAAGCATGGATGCCAACCGCGGCGATTATCAAAATGGATGGGATACAGACCAGTTTCCAAATAACATTAATGAACTCACCGAAGCGATGCTTGTTATCCTCGAAGCCGGCGGATTTAAAAGTGGTGGCATTAATTTCGATGCAAAAATCAGGAGAAATTCGACCGATCCTGCCGATCTTTTTTATGCGCATATTGGTGGCATCGATGCATTTGCGCGAGCCTTGATTATTGCAGATAATATTCTTCAAAAATCGGATTATAAAAAACTTCGTGAAGAACGTTATGCTTCTTTCGACAAAGGAAAAGGAAAAGATTTTGAAGAAGGAAAATTATCATTAGAAGATTTAAGAAACCTTGCTGTAGAAAACGGAGAGCCTGAAATGAGAAGTGGCAAACAGGAATATTTTGAGAATATGATCAATCGGTTTATCTAACAATAATCATTAATCATTAAAACCACAGCTAATGCACTTCCTGGGAACGATTGATATCCTATTCGTAGTTCTTTACCTCGTAATTATCGCCGGAGTTTCGATATGGTCTATTAGAAAAAAAAGAGGAACGCCCTCTGAATATTTTCTGGCCAATCGTAATCTTGGCTGGTGGGTTATTGGCGCCTCAATTCTTGCTTCCAACGTCGGATCAGAACATATTGTCGGGCTTGCAGGCACCGGAGCTACATCCGGGCTGGTCATGGGCCACTACGAAATGCATTCGTGGGTGGTATTGGTACTGGGGTGGGTATTTGTTCCCTTTTATATGCGAAGCATGGTTTATACAATGCCGGAGTTTCTTGAAAGGAGATTTAATGCAAAATCGAGGCGGCTGCTCTCTATTATTCAACTCTTAAGTTATGTAATTGCAAAGGCATCTGTTACGATTTTTGCAGGAGCACTTGTCTTTAATTCGTTCCTTGGCGTTGATTTTTGGACAGGTGCCATAATCCTTGTAGTGATAACCGGAATTTATACCATCCTTGGTGGCTTGCATACGGTAATGTATACGGAGGCGATTCAGGCTTTTGTATTATTATTGGGATCTACTTTTTTATTGTTTATAGGGTTAGATAAAGTAGGAGGTTGGCACGGGCTGATGAATTCTGTGCCAAAAGAAAAACTCAATATGTTCCGCCCGTTAAGCGACCCTGATTTTCCCTGGCTTGGAATTACGTTTGCCGCTCCCATTGTGGGAATCTGGTATTGGTGTACGGATCAGCATATTGTACAAAGATGCCTCGCGGGCCGCGATGAAAGACAGGCAAGAAGAGGAACCATATTTGCTGCCTATTTGAAGTTGCTGCCTTTCTTCATCTTCCTCGTGCCCGGTTTGATTGCAACCGCATTGCACCAGCAGGGAAAATTGGATTTGCAGGTAAATGACGAAGCTTTTCCAACTTTGGTAAAAGCATTAATGCCGGTAGGATTAAGAGGTTTGCTTGCGGGTGGTTTGCTCGCCGCATTAATGAGTTCACTGGCTTCCGTTTACAATGCTTGTTCTACTTTGTTTACCATGGATATTTATCAAAAAATAAAGCCGGAAGCTAATGGAAAGGAACTTGTAAAAGTTGGCAGAATTGCGACAGGAGTGGTAGTATTGCTCGGCATGGCGTGGATACCGCTTATGAGCCGAATATCCGGTACTTTGTACCAATATCTCCAAAGTGTGCAATCATATTTAGCGCCGCCGATTGCCGCTGTCTTTTTACTCGGAGTTTTCTTTAAGCGCATTAATGGAACCGGCGCACTCACCGGAATGGTTGTAGGATTTGTGCTTGGTATCGTTAAATTGACGCTTGAGTTATTTCAAAACGATCTCACAGGCGCCCTTCATGCGTTTGCTACGATTAATTTTCTTTATTTCTGTATTTATTTATTTCTCTTTTCAATCGTGTTGATGGTTATTGTAAGTTTGTTGACACCAAAGCCGGATGAAGAAAAAATAAGAGGACTTACATTTGCCACCACAGTTGCCGAAGACCGGGCAGCGAGCCGTGCAAGCTGGAACAAATGGGATGTGATTTTATCTTTAATTGTGGTGGCGATTGTTATATCTGTTTTTGTGTACTTCTCCCCGTTAGGAGTAGCAGGGTAAATTGAGATCATCTACTTATTTAAAAAAATATACCAATGAGGAAAAAAATTCTAAGCCTGCTACTTTTTGTAGCGGTTTCTTTCACGGGCGTTGCACAAACGAAGTTTGATTTCCCATTTCAAAACCCCAAGTTGTCGACCAGTGTAAGAGTGAATGATCTCGTATCAAGATTGACGTTGGAAGAGAAAGTAAATCAAATGCTCAATTCTACTCCTGCAATTCCGCGGCTTGGAATTCCTCCTTACGACTGGTGGAATGAATGTTTGCATGGTGTCGCGAGAACCAAATATCCAACCACATCATATCCGCAGGCAATCGGAATGGCAGCAACTTTTGATGTGGATGCCATGAAAAAAATGGGCGATTTTACTTCCGATGAAGGACGCGCGATCCACAATGAAAGCCTGAAGAAAAAAGATTACAGCAGATATACAGGTTTAACTTACTGGACACCGAATATCAATATTTTCCGCGATCCAAGATGGGGCCGCGGACAGGAAACTTATGGTGAAGATCCTTTTCTTACCGGCACAATCGGAACTGCATTTGTAGAAGGGTTGCAGGGCAATGATCCGAAATATCTGAAAGCCGCCGCTTGTGCTAAACATTATGCAATCCATAGCGGCCCGGAATCTGAACGACATGTGTTTGATGTGAATGTAAGTAACCATGACCTTTGGGCAACTTATCTTCCCGCATTCAGACAATTAGTGGTGAATGCAAAAGTCGCTGGCGTAATGTGCGCATATAACGCTTATGCAGGCCAGCCTTGTTGTGGCAGTGATAAACTAATGGTTGATATTTTGCGCAACAAATGGAATTTTAAAGGTTATGTTACTTCTGATTGTGGAGCAATTGATGACTTTTATCAAACACACAAAATGTTCCCTGATGCAGAAAGTTCCGCTACAGATGCTGTGTTGCATGGAACCGATGTAGAATGTGGGAACCATACCTACCAGACATTGATGCAGGCAGTAAAAGATGGAAAATTAACTGAAAAGGATATTGATGTTTCCTTGAAAAGATTATTTACCATTCGCTTCCGGCTTGGAATGTTTGATCCAACCAGTATGGTAAAATATGCACAAATTCCGGTTACAAATTTAGAAAGCCAGCCGCATAAAGACCTTGCATTGAAGATGGCGAGGGAATCGATTGTTTTGCTTCGCAATGCGCCGTTCCAAGAGCAAAAAAATGATTTATTACCACTTCATAAAAACATAAAAAAGATTGCAGTGCTTGGACCAAATGCCGACAATGCCAACACTCAATTGGGAAATTATAATGGACATCCTTCTGTCGTTACAACCGTGTTGCAGGGAATAAAAAATAAATTGAAAAATTCAGAAGTTTTTTACTCTAAAGCAACTGATTTTGTGTCAACAGAACCAGAGGATTTTTCTAAATTGATTGACAGCGTTAAAGACGCTGATGTGATCATTTATGTCGGTGGCATTTCTCCACGTTTGGAAGGTGAAGAAATGAAAGTTCACGTTCCCGGATTCAGCGGTGGTGATCGCACAAGCATAGCTTTACCAACTGTTCAGACAGATTTTTTAAAAGCTTTGAAAGCAACAGGAACACCGGTGGTGTTTGTAATGATGACCGGCAGCGCAATCGCCATTCCATGGGAAGAAGATAATCTTCCTGCTATCGTCAATGCATGGTATGGAGGAGAAGCAGCCGGAACTGCAGTTGCAGACGTTTTGTTTGGCGATTATAGTCCTTCCGGAAAATTGCCGGTTACATTTTATAAAAGTGATTCTGACCTTCCTCCATTTGAAGATTATTCGATGAAAAACAGAACCTACCGTTATTTCACAGGTGAAGCATTATACCCGTTTGGTTTTGGATTGAGTTATACCCGTTTTGCATTTAGCAATCTCCATTTATCCAAAACAGAAATCAAAAAGAATGAAACGATAAATGCAGAACTAACGGTAACGAATAATGGTAAAGTAAAAAGCGATGAAGTGGTTGAATTGTATCTTACCCAATTATCCAATGGACAAAATGTTCCTCTGTATTCATTGAAAGGATTTAAGCGCATTATGCTTGCACCCGGAGCTTCTCATAAAGTAAAATTTACCATCACACCTGACATGATGAAACTGGTAAATGATGAGGGTCAAAGTGTTTTAAATTCCGGTAAAATAAAGATTAGTATTGGTGAATCTTCGCCATCAAAAAGAAGTACAGAATTAGGCGCAGCGAAAGCTGTAGAAGCAATCATAAACGTTCAGTAACAGGAAATATAAATTCGTTTTATTTCTCCTTTTACTGTAAAAAATAGACAGAATTGGATAAAAAAGACATGAAATTAATGGAACAAACGATGCGCTGGTATGGCCCAAATGATCCTGTAAGTTTGTGCGATATCCGCCAGGCTGGATGTACGGGAGTTGTTACGGCGCTACACCATATTCCGGTAGGAGAAATATGGAGCATCGATGAAATCAATAAAAGAAAAAAACTGGTGGAAGATGCCGGAATGACGTGGACAGTAATTGAAAGTCTTCCGGTGCACGAAGATATCAAAAAGCAAACGGATAATTATCAGAAATACATTGAAAATTATAAAGAAAGTCTACGAAATGTTGCTGCATGTGGATTGAAAGTAGTGACATATAACTTTATGCCAATCCTCGACTGGATGCGCAGCGATATATCTTTTGAAATGCCCGATAAAAGCAAGGCATTGCGATTTGAAAAATCAGCCTTCATTGCATTCGATTTGTTTTTATTAAAAAGACCGGACGCTGAAAAAGATTATACAAAAGAAGAAATAGAAAAAGCAAAGCAACGGTTTGAAAAAATGACAGATACAGAAAAAGAAATTCTTTATCGAAATACTTTACTCGGATTACCGGGAAGCGAAGAGCGTTTTACAGAAGAGGAAATTTTAACCGCGCTAAAAACTTACGAAGGAATTGATTCAAAAAAATTGAAACAGCATTTGTTTTATTTTCTCAAAGAAATTGTTCCTGTGGCTGAAGAACTTGGATTAAAAATGGCGATTCATCCTGACGATCCGCCTTACCCGATCCTGGGATTACCGAGGATCATGAGCACAGAAAAAGATCTCGAGGAAATGATCAATGCAGTTCCTTCGGAGGCAAACGGCTTGTGTTTTTGCACCGGTTCTTTTGGAGTAAGAGCTGACAATGATTTGCCAAAAATGATTCAGCGTTTTTCTGATCATATTCATTTCATACACCTGCGAAGTACAAAGCGCGATGAAGAAGGAAATTTTTACGAAGCGGACCATCTCGCCGGTGATGTAGATATGTACGAAGTAGTGAGGGAAATTATTTTAATGATGAAAAAAAGAAACGTTTCTATTCCAATGCGTCCTGATCACGGACACCAGATGCTGGATGATTTAAATAAAAAAACTTATCCGGGATATAGTGGTATCGGGCGTTTAAGGGGATTAGCTGAATTACGTGGATTGGAATTGGGCATAAGCAAGAGTTTAAAATAAACTGGTTTGTAGTGACACAAAGCAGTGATGGTAATATAGGAAAGATTTTAATTGAAAAACCGACTATCGTACTGGCCGGCGTGTCTTTGCCGGCCATTTTTTCACTTTGGTTTTTTGAAGTTTTCCTGGTTGTGTTCAGTAGCTAGATAAAAAAAAATTAGGATGTGGTTGGCGTTTCATCCGATCAAAAAAATATGTAACTTTTTTAAAAAACAATCATGTTGTTATTAGGAATTGATATTGGTACTTCTTTTATAAAAGTTTCCGTTGTAGATGCAGATACGCAGAAATCTGTTGCAAGCGCACAGTATCCGGAAACTGAAAACTCTATTACTTCTCTTCAGTCAGGATGGGCTGAGCAATCTCCGGAGATGTGGTGGGAACAGACAGTTCAGGCGATTAAAAAATTAATTGCAACAAATAAATTTGATCCGAAAAAAATTGCTGCCATTGGCATTTCTTACCAGATGCATGGGTTGGTAGTGGTAGATAAAAATCAAAACGTTTTAAGAGATGCGATCATCTGGTGCGATAGCCGTTCGGTCCAAATAGGGGAACTTGCCTTTAATAATATTGGTGCAGAAACCTGTTCTTCCTGTCTTTTAAATTCTCCCGGAAATTTTACCGCATCCAAATTAGGATGGGTAAAAAATAATGAACCTGAAATTTATAAACAGGTTGATAAAATAATGTTGCCCGGCGATTTTATTGCCATGAAATTAACCGGAGAAATTACCACAACCTCTTCTGCACTATCCGAAGGAATTTTTTGGGATTTTAAAAAAGATAAGATTTCAGAAGATGTAATGAATGCTTTTGGCTTTGATTATTCGCTGATTCCAAAAGTGCAGGATTTATTTTCATCGCATGGAAAAGTGTCTGCTGCAGTAGCACAGCAATTAAGTATACCGGATAAGATTCCGGTTACGTATAAAGCAGGCGATCAACCGAATAATGCCTTGTCATTAAATGTGCTTGAACCTGGCGAAGTTGCAGCCAATGCCGGCACTTCCGGTGTTATTTATGCAGTAACAGATAAATTATTTGCTGATAAATTTTCGAGGGTAAATAGTTTCGTTCATGTAAATCACGCGAGCAACGAAAAACGCGTTGGTGTTTTGCTTTGCATTAATGGTGCAGCAATTATGTATAGCTGGGCCAAAAAAGTTTGTGGCGACAGTTTATCTTACAAAGAAATGGATCAGCGTGCTTCAACAATAAAGCCTGGCAGTGAAGGATTATTTGTGTTGCCATTTGGAAATGGTGCAGAACGCATGTTGGAAAATAAAATGATTGATGCGCACATTGAAAACATTGATTTGAACAAACATACCAAAGCTCATATTTTCCGCGCGGTTCAGGAAGGAATCGCTTTTGCATTCCGCTACGGGTTAGATATTATGCGTGAAAATGATTTGCATCCAACAATCATCCGCGCCGGAAAAGCCAATTTATTTTTGAGTGATGTTTTTATGCAATCTTTTGTAAATGCTACAGGTGTTGCTGTTGAATTATATGAAAATGATGGAAGTGTAGGCGCGGCGCTGGGAGCAGGAGTTGGTGCGGGAATTTATAAATCTAACGCTGATGCTTATGCGAATTTCAAACCACTTCAAAAGTTCGAGCCGACGAATCTGGAACTGTACAATGAGTTATATCATGATTGGAAGAAATTATTAGACGCCCATCTGAAATGACATTTTAAATGAAATATGCTTTTGGCATAATGAGATTTTTTAAAAACAGGAAAACCACTTATTGCGTCGTTTGCTGAATTTGCTGATATGTAAAAGGCCATTAAAAACGCAAATGTTTTAATGGCCTTTACATATAATTTCAACAACGCTTATTTCTTTTCATAATAACTGGCTCCCCAGAGTTGATAGCGTTTGTATAGATCAGGTAGCTCAGAATTAAAGTGATCCATGTTCCTATCTTGTTT
>JAICYZ010000127.1 GCA_025933935.1 Chitinophagaceae bacterium | reverse complement strand
TTTGGAAAAATAAGTACCCAATTTTTGTTCGGGAACGAGGTCTTTCATCCACGAATTCCAATTTGCACCGGCAATAGAACCAAAAAAATAATAGAAGAATAATAGAAAAATTAAAACGTCAATGCTGGTAGATTTTGAAAAAATTAACGGAAGTAAACCGATAATAAGCAAGGGAACACGGGCAGCAATATTACAAATGACAGCAATGCCACGTCTGTTATTATATTTCTGTAAAAGAAAAATAGCCACCAGTTGAAAAATACTGGAAAAACTGGGTAATGCAGCGAGGATACCAATTTGCAAATTGGAGGCACCCAACAAAATTGCGAGGGCTACCAAAAATGTACCGCCGGTAAGCGCACTCATAGCCTCGGTTACCATGCCTTCTTTAATTACCAAATCAAGGCCACGGGCAAGTTGTCTCTGAGATAAATGTTCAGATGGTTTCAGATTCATAGGATTTTCGGCTTTTATTGAAATTGAAAGGATCTATAAACAGCCTCGTGGCCGCAAAAAGTTTTCCATTTTCAATTTCAGAACGCAAAACTAAAGTGTTATTCAAAGTAATAACTTCCTACTTCTGTAAAAAATTGTCTTCTCCTTAGGATTTAACAAATAAAGCCAAAAAGAATTTGAAATAAGTGTGTCGAGATCAGTAAAGGCACGCTAATGTTACCCTTGATCAAGCCGCTGGAGTATGGTAGAAAGTGATTTCTCATTATTTGTTCATTTGCTGAGTTGTGAATCTTTTACTCACATTTAAAAACCATTTTGTACATTTAATTTTATCTCCCCAAAAAATACAAAAAAAAATTTGGTTTCTGATGAATAATGACAATGATGCAAGTTTAAATTTTGATTTCTTTAAGGCGCTTTATAACAAAGCAAGAGAAAATAATATTTTAATAGCGGATGAAAATGGAATCGTAGTGGCTATAAATAACTCTTTTAGCGCTTCGTTTGGTTATACAGAGGAGGATATTATTGGCCAAAACGTAAGGATATTATTTACAAAGGAAGACCAGGAAAGAGGATTACCAGAATATGAACGTGAAACAGTTATGCACAAAGGGCAAGCTTATGACAACAACTATTTGGTAAATAAGGATCGATCCATCACATGGGTATCGGGAGAAACTGTTCTGGTAAAAGATTTTAAAGGCAGACAGCGGATGTTAAAAGTTATTCAAAATATTCATAAGCAAAAAGAATCTGAGCTTGCACTGAAGCGTCTGAATGACTTTAATGAAAGCATCCTCAGTTCTATTGCAGATGTGGTGATTGTGGTTGATAATGAACTCAATGTCATAAAGGCGAATAAAGCATTTGCCGGATTGTTCAGAGATAAAGTGCCGGAAATATCTTCAATAAATATCGCCAGCCTTATTAAACCTTACGATAAAAATGATGAGTTGTTACACGCTTTGCAACATGCTGCCCTTACGGGAAATAGTTTTTCAAACAGGCAATTGGAAGTCGATATTCCGGGTATAGAAAAAAGAATTTTTGAGGTAAGTTGTACTCCGTTGCGTGATTTTGTTAATAATAACATGCTCCTGGTTGTGCATGATATCACCATCTACAAAACAATCGAAAGAGAAAGGGAAGACGTGATTGGCTTTGTAGCTCACGAGCTAAAAACACCGGTTGCAAATATGACGCTCACCAATGACATTATGCAAAAAGGAATAGACGCCGATGACATGGAACGCATCAGAAAAATGCAAACGAGGAATACAAAAAGCGTAGCGCGTTTGCAAAAAATAATTTCAGAATTGTATGAAGTCTCTACTATTAACTCGGGAAATATTAAGCTGGAAATGTCGGTATTTAATTTTGATAATATGGTAAAAGAGGCGATAGATACGCTTGCATTGTTACATCCTTCTTTTCAAATAAATATTGATGGTCATGCAAATAGTGATGTTTGTGCAGACCGGTACCGGTTGATCCAGGTAGTTAGCAATTACATTGGAAATGGCATTAAATATTCCAATAATAAAACAACATTGCACATTGCTGCGAGAACAGAACAGAATTCGGTAATATTTTCGGTAAAAGATGAAGGAATGGGAATCCCAAAAGAAGAACTGCCTTATATTTTTGAACGGTTTTACCGGGCTGACAAGAGCAGTAATATTGAAGGAATTGGATTGGGCTTGTTTCTGTGTCAACAAATCGTAAAAGCTCATAAAGGGCATGTGTGGGCAGAAAGCATTGAGGGAAAGGGATCTGTCTTTTATTTTTCTATTCCGATTAGTATGTGAAAGCCGTTTTTCTAAAATAAAGGCTTTCTTTATTTTCTTTTGAAAATATGTTGGTAGTTTTTTTGCAGTAACTCAAAAAACGATTGGCATGAAGAAGAAAATTACTTTTAAAAGTATTTGGGAAATTCTCAAAAATTCCTTTAAAGGATTTGGAAATGATAATGTCACAGTGCTTAGTAGTTCGCTGGCGTACTATACTGTTTTTTCGATGGCGCCTTTGCTGATTATTATCATATCTCTTAGCGGTCTTTTTTTAGGCCAAGACGCGGCTCAAGGAAAAGTTTATTCAACCTTATCCGGTTTTGTTGGCCATGATACAGCCGTTCAGCTGCAGCAAATGATTAAAAACGCCTCGCTTTCCGGCAAAAGCGAGATTGCTGTAATTATTGGTATTATTACTTTGGTAATTGGCGCTACTACCGTCTTTGCGCAGATTCAGAATTCCATAAACAATATCTGGGGACTGAAGCCAAAACCAAAAAGAGGCTGGCTTAAATTACTGAAAAACCGCTTTTTATCTTTTTCGATCATTCTTGGACTGGGATTTTTGCTGCTCGTGTCATTAAGCATTTCTACCTTGATTGATGGATTTAGTAATTCCCTCAAAGCCCATTTTCCCGATGTGGCAGTTGTGGTTTTCTATATCATCAATCTCATTATTACGTTAATCGTAACCGCCTTAATATTTGGTGCAATTTTTAAGGTACTTCCTGATGCCAAAATAAAATGGCGGGATGTAGCAGCAGGTGCAATTACGACGGCAGTTTTATTCATGCTGGCCAAATTCGGAATTTCATTTTATATAAGCAAAAGCAATGTGGGAAGCACTTACGGCGCTGCCGGTTCATTGGTAATCTTGTTGTTGTGGGTTTATTTTTCGGCTATGATATTGTATTTCGGCGCAGAATTTACAAAGGCGTATGCGGTGAAATTTGGCACACAAATTCACCCCGATGATTACGCAGTAACTACGAAAACGGTGGAAGTGGAAACAGGTAATAAATCGGTACAACAAAATGAACATTCAGATCTGAAAACAACAGAGATGAAGAAGAAATGAGAGAATAGGAATCAAGACTATTTGTTCGTTTGTTGAAACCTGCAACTTTCGATCACGAACGTTCGATTTTCCATCATTTATCCTTATTATTTACCAGCATCCATTTTGCTGTTTCATAAAGCCCGGAGGTAAGATGCGATAATTTATTTTCTACCGAATCTTTTTGTTTCGTACTTAGCGAAAGAACATCGGAATTTATTGGCATCAGACTTTCTTTCCTGATCCTCAGATTTTTTACAAAATAATAATCGTTGGTAACGATACCGATATTGCCTTCATCATGATGAATAATAAATGCGGCATCCATTTTATTTTTCGAATTTAAAACGTCCCGCCCTAAAGTGGTATTTGTATAAGGCTGATGCAACATGCCTGCGAGTGTGGGAAGCAGGTCAATTTGCGAAACGACTTCATGATGGGTTTGCGGCGTTAATAATTGCGGCGCATAAAACAAAAGTGGTACGTGCTCATCACTCAAACTTCCTTTGTCCCATGCATTTGGGTACATAGCGGATGTTTCGCCCTCCACACCATGATCGCCTACAAAAACAAAAATCGTGTTATCAAACCAACTTTGTTTTTTCGCATTTTCAATAAGGGTTTTGAAGCAATAATCTGTATAGCAAAAAGATTGGAATTCCTGAAGTGATTCAAAGCCATATTTTCGAAGCGTATCTTCATCCACGACTCTTTTTTCAAAATCACTATCTTCAGGAGGAATGCTGTAAGGACGGTGGTTATCTGCGGTCTGAACAATCGCAAAGAACGGTTTTTTTTGTTCGTTAAAAACGTTTTCCGCTTCCAGGAAAAGATTCTTATCGCTGATGCCCCACACATTTAACGGCTTCGATTTAAAAGAGCCTTCCTGGTAAATTTTTACGCCATTGACATTTTTTATTAAACCGTCAAAATTATTAAAGTCGCTGTTGCCACCAAGGAAGTAAAACTTATTATAATCTTCAAAAGAATTAATAATGGTATGTTGCTGAATTGCCGCCGGATTTCGTGTAGAAAATTTTGAAAGCTGCACGTCGGGAATTCCAGTTACGATGGCAAAAACACCACGGGCAGTTCCGAAAGTAGGCGTAAAACAACGGTTAAAAAAAATGCCGCTGTCGCATAACTGTTTAAAATAAGGAGTCGTATTTAATGGATTGCCGCTCATACTGCTTTTATACATACTGAAGCTTTCACAAATTATCAAAACGATGTTGGGCCTGCTTTCCAATGATTTGCTGTTTGGCAATACATCTCTCAAATAGTCTCCATCGGTAATATCTTTTGAATCAAATTGTAGGAAATTGGCAATCAGCGGAAAATATTCTTTTGCCTTTGCATCATCAAAGGATGGTTTTCTGAATTGAAGAGTAGTAAAAAAATTTTGTAAGGGATTTAAAGCCACATAAGATTTAAAATTATCATTTAGCTCAAATGCGTCTTTCCATTTGATAGGATGGAAAGAAAAAATGCCAAACAAACACCATAGCAAAAAAATAATGGCGCCGACATGCCAGCGTCTTTTATAGATCATATTTTCCTGGAGATTTCTTTTTGTTGTCAAAACATGCGTGTGTTTAAAAAGTTTTGACAGCAGAAAAACGGCTACAATCAGCGCAGTTACCAGCCAAACCATCGGATAGCTTTGCCAGAGCATCTGAAATGAAATGAGCGGATCTTCTGCAAAATTCAAAGCGCTTGCATTAATGCGTGTATGATTGTAGCTGAAATTGCCAAAATCAGCACCAAAAAAAAATAAAACAATCAGCGTCATTATTGCCAGGTAATAAGACCAGAATTTTTTATTTTTTTCTGAAAAAAAAGGAGAAAATCGGGGGTAAACGGATAAAACGGCAATTGGTAAAAGGATGATCGAAATCCATTTGGCATCATAGCGGAAGCCAAGCCAGAATGAACGCAGCAGCGAACTTGCTTCAATATTCGCTGGGATAAATAAAACAACCGTGGCAATGCGAAGCATTGTGAAAATGATCAGGTAAATAAACCAAAGCATCAAAAGCCATTGAATGGTTAAGGGAACCGTTTTTGGAATTTTAGCTTTGAAAATCATAATTGAAAAATAGAAAACGCAATTATTTGTTTATTTACCGGCAGCTTGTTTGTTTTTTTTATTGTTTAAGAGCATGTACTTTGCCGTTTGATAATACGCATCGGACAGTGTTTGTAACGCTTTTTTATCTGATGTGGTTTGTTCAGTTTGTGGCAGAGGCAAATTATTTTTTGAAGAACGGAAATCCTCCTGTCCACTCAGCAGATTGTGGACATATACGTATTCATCTGTAACAATTCCGATTTGCTTCAAATCAGGATTAAATAAAAAGGCAAGATTTTTAAAACGAACATTATTTTGAATACTGTCAAATAAATTTTTTCCCAATGTAGTATTGGTAAAAGAAACTTTTGCGAGGGAAGAAACAGAAGGAAGCAAGTCAATCTGCGAGCATGTTCTGTCGATCCGTTGCGGTGTTAATAAAGCCGGTGAATAGAACAGCAGCGGCACATGTTGTGTGGTTAATCCATCCGCTTCCCATGCTTTCGGAAACATATTTCCTGCCTCACCGCGAATGCCATGGTCACCTACAAAAACAAAAATAGTATTATTAAAATAAGGCTCTTTTTTCGCCGCTTCTATAAATTTTTGAAAACTAAAATCGGTAAATCTGAAAGCATTCAGCTCTGCGTTACTTTCGAAACCATATTTTTTTAAAGAGTCAACCGGATAATTTTTTAACGTGAATTCTTTTTTATCTTCTTCCGGAATGGTGTAAGGACGATGATTGTCTGCTGTTTGAATTACAGCAATAAAAGGATGTTTTTGTTCTTTCAAAACGTTGTTTGCCTCCAGGAATAAATTCTTATCACTGATGCCCCACACATCAATTGGTTTTGATTTATAATCTTCCTGTTCATAAAGATGCAAGCCATCAATGTTGTTCGTAAGCAATCCACGGATGTTAGCCCAGCTTGAACTTCCGCCGATGAAATAAAATTTTTCGTAGCCCTTATAATCGTTAATAATACAGTGTTCATCCACATACGCCGGATTTCGGCTGGAGGTCGTGGGATATTCAACATCCGGAATTCCTGTTATTACCGCCCAAACGCCACGAGCCGTACCATAAGCTGGCGTAAAACACCGGTCGAAGAAAATTCCATTCCTGCACATTTGATCAAAGTAGGGAGTGGTGTTTAACGGATTTCCCCACATGCTGCTTTTGTAAGCAGAAAAACTTTCACAAATTACCACCACCACGTTTGTTAGATTTGCAGGCGCTGCCGCCTGGTGAATTCTTTTATAATTCAACGATACACTATCCGCATTTTGAATATTCAGGTATTGAACCATCAGCGGATAATATTCTTTTACTTTTTTCAGATCATAAGTTGAGTTTTTAAATTTCAACGTACTTAGAAAACTTTGGACGGGATTTAAAGAAAGGTTTGCTTTAAAATTATCATCAAATGAAAACGCATCGCTCCAGCGCAACGGATATTGATTCAATCTGCCAAAAACACCTAATCCCAATAGTAATGTAAAGACGAAAGCCGTTACAAATTTTGCCACCGGATTTGCTAAATAAATTGATTTTTCTGTTCTTCTGAACCATTTATTGATCAACCAGAAGATGAAAGCGGTAAAAACAATAATTAGAATGAGCAAGGTGAAAACCGGGTAGGTTTCCCAAACCATATTCAAAGAAATCTTTGCATTTCCCAAATAATTAAGAACGCTTGCATTCAATCGTTCATGCAAATAATCAAAGTTCTCAAAGTCAATGGCATAAAGGAATACAAGAACGACAGTCACAATAAAGAAATAAATTTTGAAGATTCTTTCCGAAACAATATTTTCAAAAGGATTACAATTTTTTGTTGCAAAAAGCCATGCTAAAATCAGGAGAAATAAAATACTTGTGCCGATTAAAACAGCCAAAGACGCATGTCCTTTTTTCATAAAAAGAATCAGCAAACCCATGATTACTACCGTGATAAAAACTTCAATGATACTACCGGCAGTCAGCCGCTTTTTTTCATTATATTTTAAATGAAGATTTCCGATAACAAAAGGAAAAATAATAATGCCACATACAATTCTTACGTCGAAATTTAATCCCAGTAAAAAGGCCCGGAAAGAATTTGAAAATGAATAATTAAGCGGAGCAAAATGATAGAAAAATATAAATCGCATGATGGTCATAAAAATCAAAAATGCGATCCCGGTCAAAAACATCCATTTTACCAGACGGGGAAAATTCGATTTTCTTTTCATCAAAAAAATTTACGTGATTAGATTTGATTACAGGCATTAAAGGGCTGTGCCGGCAAATGTAAATATTTAACTACGGTTTTTGGGCAATGATTATTTTTGCAATAATGATTTTCATGCAAATAAAAAATGCTGCCTTTCTTCCTGATTCAATAAAGCAATTTGATTATAACTTGTTTGCAAAAATCAATGGACGCTGGCATAATTCTTTTTTTGATGTTTTCTTTCCGTTTATCCGCGAGCCAACCGTGTGGGTGCCATTATATTTTTTTCTGGTAGTATTTATTACAACTAATTTTAAAATCAAAGGATGGATATGGGTTTTGTTTTTCCTCATAAATGTTACGTTGAGTGATTATGTGAGCAGTACACTTATCAAAGACAATTTTATGCGTCTGCGCCCGTGCCGTGATCCGTTCCTGGCAGAAAATATTCGCTTTCTTGTTGCTTATTGTCCCGTAAGTTCCAGTTTTACTTCTTCGCATGCAGTGAATCATTTTGCCGCAGCAATGTTTATATTTACAACTTTCAAGAAAGCAATCAGTTCTAAATGGGCTGTACTCTTCTTGTGGGCAGCGGCTATTTCTTATGCGCAGGTATATGTAGGGGTTCATTTTCCTTTCGATATATTCTGTGGCGCAATAGTAGGCGTTATCCTTGGATATATTCCGGCAAAGGTCTTCAACAGTAAATTTGGGTTGGAGATGCCAAAATGAAAAATGTTTATATGATTGAACTGATTATATTATTCTTTTTGATCCTTTTGAATGCATTTATTGTCATGTGTGAAATGGCATTAGTCTCGGCAAAAAAGAACCGGCTTGAAAGTTCAGCAATAAAGGGAGACAGAAAATCGCGTATTGCACTTGAATTAAAAGAAAATCCGGATGTGTTTTTATCCACTACCCAGATATATATAACATTGATCGCCATCTTAACGGGTGTTTATTCAGGAGAAAGGTTCAGTATTTATTTACAGCCATACCTGGAAAAGATCAATTTTATCAAGCCTTATGCGGGTACGATTGCTACAGTGATCATTGTAATTATTGTCACTTTTTTATCCATTCTTTTTGGTGAATTGGTCCCAAAAAGAATCGCTTTGATGAGCCCGGAAAAAATTGCCAAAGGTGTCGCCGTTCCAATCAAAACACTCAGTACTTTTTCTTATCCGCTGGTTTGGTTGCTTAGTTCTTTAAGCGCCGGATTTTTCAAACTTTTTAATATAAAGCAAGGCAGCGACAGCCAGGTAACTGAAGAAGAAATAAAGGCCATGATCAACGAAGGGAGTGAACTTGGCGCGATAGAGGAAGAGGAAAAAGATATTATCGAAAGGGTTTTTCATCTTGGCGATCGCAATATTACTTCACTGATGACGCACCGAACGGATATCGTCTGGTTTGATATCAACGAAGAACGTGCTTCGATCAAAGAAAAAATAAAGGAATTTCAGCATTCTGTTTATCCTGTTTGCAATGAAACCATTGACGATATTGAAGGCATCGTTTATGTGAAGGACATGTACCTGATGCCCGAAGCGTCATTACAAAGTATGCTGAGGAAAGCGTTATTTGTTCCCGAAAATAATTCCGCCTACCAGGTTCTCGAAAAAATAAAACAAACTAAAATTCATTATGCGTTTATTGTGGATGAATATGGAAGCCTGCTGGGGATGATTACAGTAAAAGATATTCTGAACGCGATAGTAGGAGAGATGCCAGAGGAAGAAGATGATGAGTATGTAATTGTGGAAAGGCAGGATGGAAGTTATCTGATCGATGGGCAAATTCAGTTTTATGATTTTCTTACAAGGTTTGATAAAACTATTTGGATCAATGAAGGAGAAAATGAATTTGACACGCTGGCCGGTTTTATTTTGCATGAATTGAAGCGAATTCCTACCACCGGTGATACCTTTGAATGGCGCGGTTTCAATTTTGAAATCGTGGATATGGACGGGCAAAGAATCGACAAAGTTTTGGTGAATATTTCTGATGAAATCAGGAAGGAAATGGAAGAGTAATCTGCTAATATAATCGAGCTAGTCATCAAACAAAGAAATAAGGCACATTCGTAATTTCTCTCAGCCGTCTAAACTTTTCTAAACGGTTTAAACTATTCGAACCTCTTCCTGCAACAATTCTCAGAAAAATTGTACTTTTACCAATTAATTTTTACGAATGGAAATTACAGCGGGACCTCTGTTGAAAACAATTAATTCGCCAGCCGATTTAAAAAAACTTGACCGTACCCAATTACACCAGCTTTCCGATGAATTGCGTCAATATATTGTGGATGTGGTAAGTGTTCATGGAGGGCATTTCGCCGCAAGTCTTGGTGTGGTGGAGCTTACCGTAGCATTGCATTATGTTTTTAATACGCCTTACGATCAATTGGTTTGGGATGTGGGTCACCAGGCTTACGGACATAAAATTCTTACCGGCCGACGTGATATTTTTCATTCTGTGCGTAAAAAAAACGGATTAAGCGGGTTCCCAAAAAGAGCCGAAAGTGAATATGATGCTTTTGGGGTTGGTCATTCATCAACTTCAATTTCCGCAGCTTTGGGTATGGCAATGGCATCCCATTATAAAGGAGAAAACAACCGCCAGCATGTAGCGATCATTGGTGATGGCGCGATGACTGCCGGCGAGGCGTTTGAAGCAATGAACCATGCAGGAATTGAGAAAAGTAATCTGCTGATCATTCTCAACGATAATTGTATGAGCATTGATCCCAATGTAGGGGCTTTGAAAGAATATCTTACTGATATAACTACTTCTCAAACGTATAATAAATTTCGCGACGATTTTTGGAAAGCATTGGGAAAACTCCCGGGCAAAACTTTTTCGAGGAAAATGGTTTCAAAAATTGAAACTTCTCTTAAAGGAATGGTAAGCAGAAGCAGCAATCTTTTTGAATCTTTGAATATCCGTTATTTTGGGCCGATTGACGGACATAATATTACTAAGCTGGTAGATACGCTCCAGGACATGAAAGAAATTCCGGGTCCAAAGTTATTACACATAAAAACAGTAAAAGGAAAGGGTTATGAATTAGCCGAAAAAGATCAAACAAAATGGCATGCGCCGGGGCTGTTTGATAAAATAACCGGTGAAATTTTTAAGAAAAAATTTGACCTTCCACAACCACCCAAATACCAGGATGTTTTTGGCTATACGATCATTGAACTGGCTGAAAAAAATGATAAAATAATGGGCGTTACTCCCGCGATGCCGAGTGGCTGTTCATTGAAATATATGATGGAGCAAATGCCGAATCGGGCTTT
>JAICYZ010000174.1 GCA_025933935.1 Chitinophagaceae bacterium | reverse complement strand
GAATGGGTGCGCTATGATAATGGCCGAACCAAATACTGGGAAATCGGAAATGAAGATAATGGAACATGGGAAGCAGGTTATAGAATTGATTTGAATAATAATAAGGATGGACAGCCTCAAATTATTACCGGAGATCTTTATGGAAAACACTATAATGTTTTCGTAGATTCCATGCGTGCTGCGGCAAAGGAAATTGGGAAGACAATTTACATTGGCGCTCAACTGTTAGAAAAGCAACCCGAAAGCTGGCAAACAACAACCGATCAATCGTGGAATTCAGGCGTTCTGGGCCAGGTAAAAAGTAACACTGATTTTTATATCATCCATAGTTATTTTACCGCATATCAAACCAATGCTTCTGCATCAGAAATTTTAAATACTGCGCAAAATAATCCTGCGGTAATGATGACTTATTTAAACAGAAGCCTCAGCAGTGCCGGTGCAGACGTAAAGCCGATCGCCTTAACTGAATGGAATATTACTTCACAAGGTTCCATGCAGCAGGTTTCATTTATTAATGGAATGCACGCAGCAATTTTGTTGGGCGAAGCGTTGCAAAATAAATATGGGATGACAGGACGATGGGACCTGGCAAATGGCTGGAACGATGGAAATGATATGGGGCTTTTTAATATCGGCGACGAACCAGGCGTGGATAAATGGAATGCCCGCCCTGCGTATTACTACATGTATTATTTTCAGAAAATGTTTGGCGACAGGATGATGAAATCGACCGTCAGCGGCAGTTCTGATGTGTTGTCGTTTGCTTCTTCTTTTTCTTCCGGAGAAAAGGGAGTGATCCTTATTAATAAAGGAACCACTTCTCAAAATGTCAACCTTACCTCCAATGCCTCAGCCGGAAATCGTTTTTATTTTTACACATTAACCGGCGGCACAGACAATGGAGAATTTTCAAGAAAAGTTTTTGTAAACGGAAATGGTCCTGACGGAATTTCCGGCGGTCCGTCCTCTTATGCTGATTTGAAAGCATATTCGGCAGAAACAAAAAATGGAATAAAAGTTTCTTTGCCGCCGAGGTCCGTTGTCTACCTTGTAGTCGATAAAAAATAAAATTAACGGTAATGGACACACGAAGTTTGAAAACAGAATATAATCCAAATGAACATAAGATTCTTCTTGTAATTGCACTTTTCTTTTTTGTAAACGTTAATTCACAAAAGTTCCAAAAACTTGCCTTAACACCAACGATGGGGTGGAATAGCTGGAACACTTTTCAAACAAATATTAATAAAGATTTGGTGAAAGAAACTGCGGATGCTATGGTATCTTCAGGAATGAAAGATGCGGGGTATGAATATCTTGTTTTGGATGATGGGTGGATGGCGATGGAAAGAGATTCTGCGGGAAATCCTGTTCCCGATCCAAAAAAATTCCCTCATGGAATGAAGGTCTTAATTGATTTTGTACATTCCAAAGGGTTGAAATTTGGCTTGTACAATTGTGCCGGAACAAGAACCTGTGCCGGTTATCCAGGAACAAGAGGTTATGAATACCAGGATGCAAGATTTTATGCAAACCTCGGCATTGATTATTTAAAATTCGACTGGTGCAGTTCCGATGGACTGAATGCTAAAGAATCTTACACAACAATGAGCAAAGCACCAAAAAAGCAGGAAGGCCGATTGTTTTTAGACTTTGTGAATGGGGACAGAACAAACGCTGGGAATGGGCAGAAAATGTTGGCCAGCTTTGGCGTACAACCGGCGATATCACAGCTAAATTTGATGGTTATTTAGACCATGGTAACTGGAAACAAACGGGCATAATGCCAATCGCTGATTTGCGAAAAGGATTGAGAAAATATGCTGGTCCAGGGCACTGGAACGATCCGGAGATGCTCGAAGTGGAAACGGAATGAGCACCAAAAAGGACCGTGCACATTTCTCTTTGTGGTGCATGCTTGCTGCGCCGTTGATAGCAGGAAATGATGTGAGAAAAATGTCTGGAACATCAAAAGATATTTTGACGAACAAAGAAGTCATTGCCGTTGACCAGGACGAAGCGCGCATTGAAGGATTTCTTTATAAAACGATTGACAGCATTGAAGTTTACGTGAAGCCTTTAAGTGAAAATAATTGGTCAATTTGTTTTTTAAACAGATCTGTCGAAACAAAAAATATCAATTTCAACTGGCAGGATGAAGTGATTAGTGATACTATATTTAATCGTTCGTTAGATGCAAAAAAAGTAAATTATCAATTGCGTAATCTTTGGAAAAATGTAAATGTTGGCAACACAAAAGACCCTTTCAAAAAGCAAATTGATTCGCATAATGTTGTGATGTTGAAACTTTCAGAAAAATAAACAAATAGTTAAAAGCATTTTCATTTGTGCAGGATTGTCATACTGTTTTTAATTTTTAAATAAATATGATACATGGTGATTTCAGTTTAAAAGCCTATTCTCCAAAAAAAAACGGGATAAAAGTTGCTTTGCCGACAAGATGGTGATCGATAAAAGTGACATAACGGTTATGCCTATACGAAGAATTGGGTACTTCAGTAAACTAAGAAATATGTGACATTTGTATTTTATTAAACAATGAACCATTTTTTGCTCATACTACTTTGGATTCTTTATTATACTATTCATAGCATTCTTGCATCTTCCTCTGTCAAGGATTTTTTTCAAAAGAAATTAAAAAACACTTTTCGGTATTATCGCCTCGGTTATTCTATTTTCGCGACAGTCACTTTGATTTTGTTATTATATTTTCAATATTCGTTTGAAAGCCCGCTACTCATCAGATCGGTTTGGATAAAATACTTTTCGGTTCTGTTTTTGATTTTGCCGGGGTTAATAATCATGTTCATTTCCATAAAAAAATACTTTATGCTGCTCAGTGGAGTGAGGTCAATATTTACTCCTGTTCCTGCGTCAGAATTAAAAGTAAATGGCATCCATCGCTTTGTAAGGCATCCTTTATATTCCGGCACTATTTTATTTGTATGGGGACTATTTTTAGTTTTTCCTTTTCTTAATAATTTCATTGCTGCCGTGTTATTGACGCTTTATGTTTTGGTGGGAATTTCATTTGAAGAAAAGAAACTGATAAAGGAATTTGGCAAACAATACGAAGGATATATTCAAAAGGTTCCGATGCTTATACCGCGCTTCAAAATATAAAAAATAGATTCTTAATTTCAGCATTCCTTTGTGACTGCTTTTATTTGGCAGCATAATTGAGGAAATTTTAACCGGAACTTTATTTAAACATTTTAAAAGTATTGCCATGTTTTTCACAGGTATTAGTATTGCTTTTGTGATAATGGTTATCATTGTCATCTTTATTTACCGTCATTTTTATTTGAAGAAAAGAGCCAGGAAGAAACAGGACGAAGACACCCATATTAATCACGATTAAAAAAATGGTTTGCACTCTTGTAAAGATTTTATGGCTTTGTAAAAAAAGGCAATTAGTAAACAAGCAAATAATTGGAATTCTGTTTTTCTCTTTAATATTTTACAATCTTTTCCTTCATGTTTTATAGTAAGGCAGCGGCAGCTTCTTTTCTAAAAACTATTGTTGCTAGCGTAATATTGTCATTATGACAATTGATTTTTGAAAGGCAAAAAGAAAGGTCTAAATTGCTTTAAATTACCGTTGTTTTTCAATTGTCCTTTTTTAACCGATAAAATCATTTGATAATGAAAAGTTTTATTTTAGGAGCCATTCTCTTTTCGACGAATGTTGCTTGTGCTCAAACTTCAATTATTCTTAAAGCCGATTCTACAGCGCAGACCATTAACAAGAATATCTACGGTCATTTTGCCGAACATTTGGGACGTTGTATTTATGGTGGTTTTTATGTTGGTGATACGAATAAAGTTATTCCAAATACTGACGGCGTAAGAAATGATGTGATCGCTGCTTTGCGCAAAATGAAAATACCCGTATTGCGCTGGCCCGGTGGTTGCTTTGCTGACACCTACCATTGGAAAGATGGTGTAGGTGATAAATCAAAGCGGCCGACAATGGTAAACAGCTGGTGGGGCGGCGTTACAGAAGATAACAGTTTTGGAACTCACGATTTTTTAAACATGTGCGAACGGCTCGGGGCTGATCCTTATCTCTCTGGAAATGTCGGTAGCGGCACTGTCCAGGAGTTGTCAGAATGGGTTCAATATGTAAATTTTGATGGAAAAAGCCCCATGTCGGACTGGAGAAGGAAAAATGGCCGTGACAAACCATGGAATGTAAAATATTGGGGAATCGGAAATGAAGCATGGGGATGCGGCGGCAACATGACTGCGGAATATTATGCAAATATTTACAGGAAGTATGCAACATTCATGACAGGATCAAATGAACATCCAATATTCAGAATTGCGTCTGGCGCTAATTCTGCCGACTATCACTGGACAGATGTATTGATGCGTGATATACCGCATCATTTGTTGCAGGGAATTGCATTGCATCACTATGCAGTTATAGACTGGAATCATAAAAGCCCGGCAGTCGATTTTACTGAGCAGCAATATTTCGCCAGCATGAAATCGGCATTGTTAATGAACGAGCTGGTTACAAAGCATTCTGCGATCATGGACAAGTATGATCCCGAAAAGAAAATTGCATTGGTTGTAGATGAATGGGGCGGATGGTACGATGTGGAACCGGGTACGAATCCTGCCTTTCTTTACCAGCAAAATACCATGCGGGATGCGATGATTGCAGCATCAACGCTTAATATTTTCAATAATCATTCAGACAGAGTGCGGATGGCAAATTTGGCTCAGACTATTAATGTGTTGCAGGCTGTAATATTGACGAACAAAGAAAAAATAATTCTTACTCCGACCTATTATGTAATGGAGATGTACAATGTGCATCAGAATGCAAAGTTGATCCCTGTTGTTTTAAATACCGATGATTATTCTTATGATAATGAAAAACTGCCGGCAGTTTCGGCTTCGGCTTCTGTGGATTCCACCGGTGCTGTCCATATTTCTCTTGCCAATATTAATGCTTCAAAAGAGGAAAGTATTTCGATAAAAGTTGAAGGCAATAAATATAAAAAAATCAGCGGGACAATTCTTACTTCTCCAAAGCTTCAGGATCACAACACATTTGAAAATCCGGACAAAATAAAGCCGCAAGCATTTTCAAAAGCTTCTTTAAACGGCGACTTAATCAAGCTTAAAATTCCTCCCTTTTCAGTAATTGTTTTGGAATTGAAATAAAAAAGGTTTTTTGCAATTGTACAAATAAAAAGCGTGTTGAAACCGGGGGGAATTTGACCGTTTTCAACACGTTTCATTTTTAATGCTTTATTGAATCGGCTTAATCACAAAAGAATAACGATAATCCTGGTAGTTCATCCGGTATTGTTTTAAAGGCCATGTGCCCCACGAATTAATACCGCCAACTCCGGTTTGTTGCAGGTCAATGTTTAAAACAGTCATGTCTCTTTCTTTCAGTTCACCAGCATGACTGTTGTGTTTTTCAAGACCATCGTCTAAATCTTCATCCAGGAAGTGACGTGCAGAAATGTTTAAAACCGTGTCGCCGGTGATTAATAATCCTTTGCCATTTTTATCTGTGAGTTTCACCCACCTTAAATCCGTTTTATTCGCTGTTTCCTGCGGCCTCAAATAAGGGTGAAACTGGTCGCGCACACTCATCTTATACAAACCAACAAAAGCTGCATCTTTACGGTCCCAATAATTTTCGGAAGGGCCGCGGCCATACCATTCCATTTGATCATATTTTTTCGGCAACATCATTTGCATTCCAAATTTAAACATCATCGGCTCCTGCTTTGAACTATCTGCGTGCAGCGATTCAGTCACTTTAATCATACCATCTCCATTCAACTCGTAATGTATATCCAGGTATGCATAAACATCCGGTAACGAATAATGCATCTTCAGCCTGATATTTTTATTGTCAGAAGAATCAATATTAAAATCAAGAAGGGTGTAATTATGACTCGCACGTTTCCAGTTGATGAGTTTTTTTTGTAAATCTGCACCAAAATCATTATCTGTTGGCGGCCGCCAAAAGTTAGGCTTTAAATCATATCCTGCTTTCAGAAAATTCGTACCCTTCACGATATATTCATGTAATAATCCATCATGGTGGTTAAATTCAAATTTTGTTTTATCATTATTTACGCGAATAAAACTATCGGTAATGCTTACATGAAGTTTTGATGTTTGTGGAACGGTTTGAATTTGGTTCAAATCACTGTAAAGGGCAAGTTGATCTTTTGCAATTTCCCAATTGGCAGGTACCAATCCTTCTGCTGATTTCGTTTTGAAATAAACATTTAGGAAAGCTTCTTTATACTTTTTTGAATCGGGTAATTTATAAGGCAAATCAATTACAACAGCTTCATGAGCTGGTACATTCAGTGATTCGACTTTTCCTTTTTCAACGATTTTTCCATCACCGGATAATTGCCATTCAAGATACACATCGTGGAGGTCTTTAAAGAAATTCTCATTATAGATCTTTATTTTTCCGGAGGCAACATCTGCAGGTGAAACAAAAATGTTTTGATATTGTTTTTTCACTTCCAGCATGTGTGGATGAAGGCTGCGATCCGGTGCTAAAAGGCCGTTGTCGTTAAAGTTCTGATCGTTGGGCATATCCACACCATAATCGCCGCCATAAGCCCAGATCGTGTCACCTTTATCAGTGATCTTTTGTAATCCCTGGTCCACAAAATCCCAGATATATCCGCCCTGCATTCGTGGATAATATTTGCGAATCGTATCCCAATAATCATTGAAATTTCCATCAGTATTTCCCATAGCATGCGCATATTCCACCAAAATAAATGGCTTCTGATTATGGGCGCTATGATATTTTACATGATCCACCATATCATCAGGCGAAGGATACATTGGGCAATAAATATCGGAATAAGGAGTGGCGCTCGCCGGCTCATATTCTACTGGTCTTGAAGGGTCACGACGCTTTATCCATTCGTAACATTTCTCAAAATTAACTCCCATTCCTGCTTCATTTCCCATCGACCAAACAATTACACTCGGGTGATTTTTATCACGTTCTACTGCCCGCGAATCGCGTTGAAAATGCTGAAGGAACCAACTTGGTTTTTTAGATAAAGAGTTTGCGCCAAATCCCATTCCGTGCGATTCAAGATTAGCTTCGTCCACCACATATAGCCCATATTTATCGCATAGCTGGTACCAGTAAGGATCATTTGGATAATGGGAAGTGCGCACTGCATTGATGTTATTTTCTTTCATGATCCGCACGTCCTGTTCCATTCGTTCCTTACTGATTACCTGACCGGTAAATGGATCCATTTCGTGGCGGTTTACGCCCTTTATTAAAATCGCTTTTCCATTTACATATAATGCGTTGTCTTTTATCTCCACTTTTCTAAATCCCGTCTTTTGTGGAATGACTTCTATTACTTTTCCATTTTTATCCGTTAATGTGGTAATTACATTATACAGATACGGTGTTTCAGCAGTCCATTTTTTTGGATCGTTCAACCTGATTACTACATTTTTAAATTTTACAGAATCATTCAAAGAAACCGAACTTGTACTGATCAATTTGCCATCTGAATCGGATACTTGAAAAGAAGCTTTATAGTTTTTTAATACAGGATCATTGTTTTTTAAAAAATCAAGACTGATATTTAAAACGCCATTTTTGTAGTTGTCTGTTAAATCAGGAATGATCTGGATATCCCGGATATGAACCGGGTTGCGTGAATACATAAAAACATCACGGTCGACTCCGGCAAGCCGCCACATGTCCTGATCTTCAATGTAAGTGCCATCGCTCCAGCGATAAACCTGGAACGCGATTAGATTTTTTTGTCCCGGCTTTAGATACTCGGTAATATTAAATTCAGCAGGAAGTTTACTGTCTTCGCTGTAACCAACCCATTGTCCGTTCACCCACAAATAAAAGCAGGAGCGTACGGCACCAAACTGAATGTAAATATCTTTCCCATTCCAGTTTTTATCAATCATAACTTCTCTTCTGTACGAGCCTACCGGGTTATATTGATGCGGCACGTGTGGCGGATCTGGCTTTATGAGATAATCAAAATCGTAACGGATATTTGTATAAATGGGAATGCCATAGCCATTCACTTCCCAGGTGGCAGGGACTTTAAAATCAGGCCAATGGCTGTCATCATAATTTATTTTCCAAAATTCAAAAGGGCGGTCAGAAGGCTTATCCACCCATTTAAATTTCCAGTTGCCATTTAATGACTGAAAATTTTTTGATTGTTCTTTATCACCTTTCGACGCCAGTTGTTTAGTTTCAAAAGCAAAATAAGTAGCGTGCATCGGTTCACGATTGTATTCGTTTGTCAGCTCATTTT
>JAICYZ010000369.1 GCA_025933935.1 Chitinophagaceae bacterium | reverse complement strand
GTGTTTTTAAATGGCACTATCGGAAATGTGGTGTTTTACGCCGCATGGGCACCAACTGCGCGCGGTTGAGGGCATTGCATGTAAAGCAATCGGCAGCAACAAAAATAAGATCGGCAAATTTTGGCATTGCCGCAAGGGCCGGCAAAAGCTTACGCAGCGGGCTAATGCTATCGATGCCCAATGCCACAGACCGGAGCATGCAAAGCCGGTTTTCCGGTGCCATATCCAAATGGCTCGGCACTTAACGATTCTGAACTGATGAGTAAGGATACCGGCCAGGACGAAAAGTAAATGAAGAAATACTTCGATTTTTCATTCTGGCAGTATGCGGCTGGCGGGAACACCGGTCAGGGAGGAGGAAATGGCGGCTTTCTTCATGACCATAGCGGGGATCATTTTGTTGTTTCGCTGCCCATTTCTTTTCCTAATTTTTCATATTCAATATCATTGGGTTCCCAAAGTTCTATGTTGTTTCCTTCCGGATCCAGGATATGAACAAATTTTCCATAATCGAATGATTGAATTGAATCCACGATCGTTACCCCGTTTTTCTTCAATTCTTCTACAAGCGCTTCGAGGTTCGCTACCCTGTAGTTGACCATAAAGTCTTTCGTGGAAGGCTCAAAGTATTTGGTAGTTTCATTGAAAGGACTCCATTGCGTAAATCCTTTCTTCGTACTGTCTGCCCCCTGGTGCCATTCAAATACGGCTCCATATTGATTTGTTTTTAATCCAAGATTTGCCTTATACCATTCCCTCATTTTGCCTGGATCTTTGCATTTGAAAAAAATGCCGCCAATACCTGTTACTTTCTTCATGTTTGATTGCTTTGATTGTTTTGAAATTATTGAATGAAATGCGAAACCGAAACAGAATGATGTAGCAATAACCAAAGTTAATAATGACACCTTTTTCATGATCAGTTATTTTAATTTTGAGCGTTGCGGGAAGATTGTTATTGCAGTTTTTTAGGTATCGGAAATTCTTCGTCGTTTTAAACTGTTTTTTTGAATTTGCGATTCATACCGATTGAAATTCAAAAGATGAAGATAACAAGAAAAAGCAATATTTGTTAATTTGCTGAGAGTTATTACAGATGAAAAAAATAGTGAGTGTTACCTACAAATCACACTTCAATGCTGCCTCTTGATAACGTTAACGATATCTGGCCTGCGTGATGGCAATTATGAAAAAGAATATGAGAAAAAAGTCTTAAACGCGTTACCTGGTTAAAAAACGGAGTGTCGACCATGGTTAACCAATCTTCTGCCCGAGTCGTGTCTATCAGCTGTTGCAAAATATGGTAACCTTCCTTTATCATCTCCCTGCTTTCTTCTACATTCTTTCCCTGCCCGGTGTCAGTTTTTCCCATCGTAGTATTTTGTACATCGGTAGTAAGGCCAAAAAAGGTAGTAAATAAATTCATCGTTTCTCCAACGTGACGATAAATAAATCCAATTGAAGCAGCGTGTTTGTTCAATCTAAATTCTGCGTTTTCATCTGACACCCTGTTGAATGAAAAAGAACAGGTCATTTTATTTTGTTCTAAAATGTTTTGAAGGAATTCCTTTTCCATAAAGAAAAATTGTAGTTTTTTGAAAGTATCAAATAATGATCAATTCAGCATCTGGATTAGCAATAATCTTTCCGCCTCGGTTTGTTTTTCACGAATGGATCTGAATGTTCATTCTCCTTCCGCGGCCCTGGCAAATGCATCCAGTTTTTTGACCTGTAATGCCATATGATGTTTCACTGTTTTTTCGTAATCCGTTTCTTTCTCATTTACCTTACTGATCAATACCAGCATTTCTAATCCGAAAAGGAAAAAGAACCATAGCAGCCAAACGATCAGCGCCACATTTGAACGTGTGATCAAACGATACATTACTTCCAGCTCATCCAAAAAGCCCACCTTCGAACTGATCTCTTTTTCGAGAGCAGGCCTGATATTTAAAAGTGCAGAATCTTTAGCCAACTTTTGCATTCTCAGTTCACTAATGGTTCTTTCAAGTGGCGCAATCATTCCGATCTGTGGATTCGGCATGTTTGAAGTCACCGTTACCATTTGTGGCGTTGATCGTTCTGTTACGATTGGTTTTCCGGTCACCGAATCAATCATTGTCCGTTTCTCAGTTTTTACCGCTGATTCGGTAGAAAAAATCTTAGTAGTTGGATGATCTTCCACATCTTTAATTAGACTGAGTCTTTCCTCTTCCTTTTTATTGATGGCGGAATCGAGGGAAGCGATCTGGTTGCGAAGCTCCTCGGTTTTTGGTGGCAATGCTTTTTTCACTCTTTCTTCAATGGAATTGATTTTCTCCAGATCGATGTCTTCTTTAAAAATGATCTGGTCAATAATAATGGCGCCGATAATAGCCATCGTGCAGGCAATGATTCCCCTGGCCAGGTAAAGCCAGAATGTAGGATTAATAGACAGGATGATTTGCCGCTCTATCTGCACAATAATAATCACCAATATCATTGCTCCGGCTATTGAACCGTATGTTCCGCCGTGAAGATACCGGCGTGTAAAGCAATAGCCGATAAACGCCCATAAAATACATACGATCAACATCGCAGAAGTATATCGCTTCACTGTTTTAGCAGCTACTTCACTGGAGTTTCGGACGATACCATAATTGTAGCCGGTGAGAAAACATCCAAAGCGGATCCACCAATTTTTCATATGGCTGATTTTAAAAGTTTCTGTTCATAATGGAATGATGGGAAATAGCTGCCAGTCCATTGCGGAAGCCGCGCGTATAGCTCAATACAATTCCCTGCGCTACTCCCCTGTTTTCATTAGCTTCCTGTTCTATTTCGAGCACCTGGCGAATGTGGCTTTCAGCAGTTTCCTTTTTTGCATTCAATTCTTCTACAGTATCTACCATGCCACTCCTGCTGCGGCTTGAGATGTGAAAATTAATTTCCCTGATAAAATCTTCGTAAAAGGTTTTTACTTTTCTGATCGTTCTTTCCAGTTCATTTTTTAATGCAGCGATATTTTGTTCCAGGTGTGTATTATCCGGATTCATTAAGGCATCATCATAGCCCTTCTTTTCATAATTCTTTTCTAAAAATTGAAACAGCAGGTTGATGCCATGTTCTGAAGATGGAGAATGATTGTTTTCAGATTCATGATTTAATCTCTTATCCGTTTCAACAAACACGCCTTGTGGAGTTTCAGAAATTTTCTGAGCGGAAT
>JAICYZ010000325.1 GCA_025933935.1 Chitinophagaceae bacterium | reverse complement strand
TTCCAGCCGCCATGTAATAAGTTTTTATTAATGGACATTTCCTGTGAAAATGATTGTTTTGTCGCAAGGAAAAAGGTAAACAAAAGCAGGAGTTTGATTTTCGCGTAAAGCATTTTTGTTGAATGATTCATAAGAGGTACTGTGCATTAATATTTATAAATCTCTGTTATTTGCGCAAAACGACCAACAAAAGGGTTCGTTTTTGGAAACTTTGCACAAGTTAGGCAGCTAACTGATAGCTGTTTTCGCTGTAATTCATAGTGTGTCGCTTCGATATATCTTTGATACACCTCCGATAGACCTTCGATACATCTTCGATCATATCATCGAAGCGGATATACAATAATTCTGTAGGGATTGCGTTATTGAGTAGAAGAAGATTACTTTCTTTCATCAGTTTGTTTACAGTTAAAGCATAAATTATGGCAATTCTTTCCCAGGGCATTTTAGGATCCGTAACCGGCAAAACCGGTCCCGTTATCAGTTATACGAGGTATGGCCAAAACATCATACGAAGTGTGGGCGGTACCAAAAAAAATAAAATAGAAACTCCTGCAAGAAAGAAGCAACGTCAGAAGATAAAAGTGTGTAACGAGTTTACAAAAGCATTTACCGGCAGTGGCTTTTTTAATAGAAGTTTTCCTGCCTTCGGCCATACCGGCTCGGGCTACAACAGGGCAACCGGTGCATTAATGAACCTCGCGATCGTTAGCCATCCGGAAACCGCCATTGTTTGGCCAAAAGTGCTCATTTCTAAAGGGAACATTGCATCAGTAGATGCTGCATCGGCAGATGTAAACGACGAAGGGAATATTATATTTGGCTGGGCCGATAATGCCGGAACCGGAACGGCGAAAGAAAATGACACTGCAATTTTGGTCGCTTATTTTCCCGAGCAGAAAGAGGCCGTTTTTCAATTCAGCGAGGCTAAAAGAATTGATGGCTATGCCTTACTTGAGATGGGTTCAAAAAAAGGAGTAGTGGAAACATGGCTGGGCTTTTTGAGCGCGGATGGTAAGAATGCAGCGAACAGTGTATATACCGGAAGAGTTTCGTTGACGTGAACCGATCCAAACCCGCACCTTTCAGATAATAATTTAACAATATTCAGCTTTTAATTTAACTTCAGCCTTTTTCCGCTTTTATCAAGTTATCACGTCGTATGAAAAATAAGGTTTTTGTTCTTTTGTTGGTTTTATCAACACCGTTATTTTTATTGGCACAAAAGGATTCCACTTCAATGGATACCCTGTTGCAACTTTCGCTTGAACAATTAATGAATGTAAAAGTGGTAACCGCTTCCGGGTTTCCACAAACCGCCGCTGAAGCCCCTTCTACCATTACAGTTATTACCGCCGAACAAATTAAAGAACGTGGTTATGAGCAACTGGAAGATGCACTTCGCGATATCCCGGGAATTGATTTGATCCATTTAAATGGCTATGCACCTACGCTGATCTATTTCCGTGGAATGTATGGCGCAGAAAATCTCCGCGCTTTATTAATGATCGACGGCATCGTGGAAAACAATTTGGTTGGTACTAATGATTTCGCGGGCCCTGCTTATAGCCTCCATAATGTAGTTCGGATTGAAATTATCTGGGGGCCTGCTTCGGCCCTTTACGGGGCAAATGCATTCGGTGGCGTCATTAATATCATTACTAAGAAAGGAGCCGACATAAATGGGTTGACTGCTGAACAGGGATTTGGAACTTTCAACACTTCCTTTGAGAAAGTAAGTATGGGACTGAGAAAATCGAATTTAGAATTTAATGTGGCAGGAACGCTTTATAGCACTGACGGGCCTAAATTTAAAAACCGCGATCCGAATTATGCCGGTTCTTATGTGGACAAAGCGTATTCACTCAACGCTCGAATTAGTTATTATGCTAAAAACTCAACAACCACTTTAGGGTATAGAACTTACCGTACGCCAACCGGTTGGGGAACTTTTTTTAACAGTCCAACGGTTTACCTCGGGCTTCCTTCACAGGGGTATGACAACGTTGGTGTCATTGGCCTGGTAACACGCGATGTACGTGGAGAGAAATCAGGTCTGGAGGATCCGTTTTTGCGAACGTATTTTGTTCAGAATGAATACAAGCCGAATGAAAAATTCACCCTTCTAAGCAGGTTAACTTATCGCGAAACAGGCATTGCTGATGATTCTTATGGTTATGTTACCATCAGTGGCAGAAACCTGGTTCGTGTCATTGAAGCCAGTTACTCCAGTGGTTTAGATGCCCAGCTTTCGGCAAGTTATTTACTATCAGATAAACATAAGTTTTCTGCCGGAATAGAATTACAGCGAAATAATGTAGAGAGTGGCGGCAGAAAACAAACCATTGATACCACCAATAATATTTACCTCATCGACGGCAGGGATACAGTTACCAATTTGAATGCTACATTTCTACCGCGTGAATATAATATTCGTGAAAATTTTGGAAGTTATCTTCAATATATTTTGAGTACCAAAATATTGGGTAAAACAACTTTTACCACCGGCATCCGGTATGATTACAATAGTTATTTTGGCAATTCTGTAAACCCGAGAATAGTCGTGGTAAACCAGCCAAATGACAAATGGACTTTTAAATTGCAATTTGGAACCGCCTTTCGCGCACCTACAAATACAGAAATTTATGGTTCACCGGAATTGCCATTTAAAACAGAAAAAATAAAAACGTATGAGGCAAATGCGATTTATTCATTTTCAAAGAAAGTAAATGCACAGATCAATATTTTCCGCAATGAGCTGAGTGATGTAATCTTAATTGGAAATCTATCCGGATTAAATACTGATAATAATCCCGGCTCCCAACGAGCGAATGGGCTGGAGACAATTTTTAATTTTGTTCCCGCAAAAAATATTACCGGCTTTGTCAATTTTACCTACCAGGATCCAAGATGGAAAAACCTTATAACCGACAAAACCGGCCTGCTTCCGGGCGTTGCAAAATTTAAAGGAAACGCTGGTTTGACGATACACGTTAAGGACATGTTTATACTAACGTTGAGCGAAAATTGGGTCGGAAAGAGGCAAGTGCCTTCTACTGATCCTTATGGACCGGTGGCTGGTTATTTTCTTACCAATTGTGTGATCAGTACCAAAGAATTATTTAATGCAGGAATTACTGCCAGTTTGAACATCCACAATGTGTTTAACGCAAAATGGCTTGATCCGGGAATCAGGACTGCTGATGGTTTATTATTTTCGACCGTTTTAGAACAGCCGGGAACTAATGGAATATTTAAAATAGGAATAAAATTATAAGCATGCGAACATGGATGTTTTTAAAAAATTAAAACCCTAACCAATATTGAATTTGCAGTTTAAAAAATTATTATTGGTCATTATAGCCGGTTCTTTTGCGGCAACGGTGGGCGCCCAAAACGTACAGCAGGAAGCCAACCTGGAGGCAGCCTTTATTTACAACTTTACCAAGTATATTGACTGGGGCCCCTTTGGCCGCGACAGCATTTTTGTAATCGGTGTCGCAGGAGAGTCGCCAATTATTGAATCTTTAAACGCAATAGCAGCAAGCACCAGAATAAATAACAAAAGGGTGGTTGTAAAAACCATCAACAGGGGTGCAGAAATTGCCGATTGTGATATCCTTTTCATTTCAAAAAAATGCATGATGCCTTTAAATTTTATTTTGGACAAAACCAAGCCTGGCGTGCTTACCATTGGTGAACAACCGGGATTTGCAGAAGCGGGGACGGCATTTAATTTCGTTGTAGTAAATAACAGGCTAAAATTTGAGGCTAATTTAAAAGCAATTTCTTCGGCTGGTTTAAAAGCCGGATCGCAATTGCTGAAGCTTGCAATCATTGTTGACTAAAATGAATTGAAGTATCTAAACATGCTGAAGTTTAACGACATATCATTACGGAATAAACTCATCCTGATGCAGGTGTTTACCAGCGTAGTGGTCTTTGGGATCGTATTCGGCGTTTTCATTATTACAGATGTAAATTCTTA
>JAICYZ010000332.1 GCA_025933935.1 Chitinophagaceae bacterium | reverse complement strand
AGGATCCGCAAAAAATGATCATTGAAATTGACAGTAATAAAATAACGGTAAATGGTAAACCGCTTGCAGATTTCAATGGCGATATCACAGTGATGAGAAGAAATTTAAATGATGGCAATGGGAATAATTTTTTCAGAATGACGCCCGGAAACCTAAACGTTTTTAGCACTTCCAACCAGGCCTTTCTTGGAGTCCTCACAGCTAAAACAGATAAAGGCGCCATTATTAAAAATGTAATTGATGAGAGTGCAGCAAAAAAAGCGGGATTAAAAAATGATGATATCATCACAAAATTTGGTGACAAACAAATCACCTCTCCTGATGATTTAAGAAATGCAGTTCAATCATATAAGCCAGGCGATAAGGTAGCGGTAAGCTTTTTAAGAGATGGCAAGGACAATTCAGCGACAGTAGAATTGGGAAAAAATGCCGGTAGTTCCTTCACTTATAACCTGGATAGTTTAAGAGACATGATGAACGGTTTTAACCCAGGAAATAATTTTAATTTCCGAATGCCGCGCCAGAATTTTGATTTTAATTTCAATAGCAACCAGTCGAAACTGGGATTAGAAATTGAAGACACAGAAGCAGGAAATGGTGCGAAAGTTTTAGAAGTGGAGCAAGGTTCTGCAGCCGATAAAGCCGGACTGAAGAAAGGAGATGTTATTACAGAAATCAACGGACAAAAAGTAAACGATGTAAATGATATCAGATCAGAAATGAGGCAATCGCAAAATAAAAATGATTACAAAATCAAAGCAAAACGTGACAAGAATGAAATGAACTTTGAGGTAAAAATTCCAAAGGTTTTGAAGAGCATTCATATTTGATTTCACTGAAAAAATGTTGAAAAGACCCATTTTTAATTTTTTAGAAATGGGTCTTTTATTCGATTCTACGAACGTGATTTTTCCTTGAGCGAGGCGGCACAAGCTGTAAAAAAATGTTTTGGTAATAATATGAATAAAAATGGCGTTTGAAGTGTGAATGAGAAATAAAAAATGAAATATTAATTTAGTAAAAAAAAATGTCACTTATAACTTTAAATATTCCCGACGATATTGATAAGGAACTCGCTGAGATGTCGGTAAAAAGAGAAGAGTTTTTGCTGGAGGCTTTGAAAGAAAAGATTAATTCTCAAAGGCATTCAAATCTTGAAGAATTATTAGCTGAAGGGTATAAAGAAAGAAAAACTGAGAACACGGTACTTAGTAAGGATTTTTTTCACACTGATTTAGAAAATTGGAATGAATATTAAACGGGAAATGTTTTTTTAGTTTCTTTAGATCCTACTATTGGCAGCGAAATGAATAAAACGCGTCCAGTAGTCATCGTCTCAAATGATGTAAATAATAAATTTAGTAGCACCATTACTGTAATTCCAATAACTTCAAACACAATCAAAATTTACCCTTTTGAGGTTTTTTTTAAAGCCGGTACTGCAAATCTTCCTAAAGACTCAAAGGCGAGAACTGATCAGATTAGAACAATTGATAAAAGCCGTCTTATAAAAGAGATTGGAAGTCTTTCTTCAGAAATGATTATTAATATTGAAAACGCAATGAAGATTCATTTGAATATCAAATAAAGAAAACGGCTAAATCTTTGAAAGATTCTCTTCTAATTTTTTTGAATCGATTTTTTATCTCTATGAACTCAGAATCTTCATTATTTCTTTTTTTGCTGAATTAAAAACTTTACTCAAATGCCCTGTTTATAAACTTTACCAAAGGCATCAGGGCTTTCAAAGATTGAATGGTTTCATTCAATAAATTTTCAGAAAGAACATCAGCATCCGAAATATTTTTTGTTGCCACAAAACTTTTCATTCTCAAAAAATCAACCGCAGGATTTTCTTTGTCATATCCTTTTGGCACATTTACCAACATTTGCTTTTGATCTTTTTCTAATTCTTTATAGTGTTTTTTAAATTCGGGTGCGTTGACAATCTTTTTAAATTCAGGAAAGCAATAATCAATTTCCTGGCGAAGTTTCTTTAATTCAACAGCTTGCGGCATCCAAAGGCCACCCCCTACAAAACTATTTCCCCCTGGTTGTATATGAATATAATAGCCGGCATTCACGGATTTCTTTCCCCCTTTGTTGAAGGACGCGCTACGACTCACTTTATAAGGTGTTTTATCTTTTGAAAAACGAACATCACGATTGATTCTGAATATGCAATCTTTTGCTGATAGTTCATGTAAATCACTATCAAACAAAACCATTTGCTCTAACAGCAAAGCAACAAATTCTTCGAAATTCTCTTTTGCTTTATTATAAGTTTCACGGTTGGCTTCAAACCATTCTTTGTTATTATTCTTTTTTAAGTTTTTCAGAAAGATTAACGTATGAGAAGAGATCAAACTAATAGATTTTTATTTTTAAAAATTAGAAAACGCAAAACTACAAACTTTGAATTTTCAACTAAATACTTCCCCAATTCTCTCCTCTTTTAATTCTATAAATAGTCATCGGCGTTATTTTAAATTTATCTGCTAATTGTCTATGCGTGAGTTTTCTTTTAGGATTTGCCAAAATGGTCTTAATCGCTTTTACCTGTGTTGCATTCAATTTTAAACCTTTTGCCTTCTTCACCTGCAACTTTTTATAAGCCGTTTTATGTGGACTATTTTGCTGATGTTCATTCGCTTCTTTTTGCGTCGCCCACTTCAGATTATTAATGTTGTTGTCTGTTTTATTGTGATTAATATGAATTACATATTTCTGCTTTGCCGATTTTTTTTTATGAAAAAGCCTCGCTGCTTCCCGGTGTAAATAAATGGTGTTGCTTTTATCGCCGAACCGCAGGTTTAATGTTCTGTAACCTGAGGTGAGAGAGCCTTTCAACAGCTTTCCATCTTCGTAAATATCGTCTTTATAACTTGCAGCGCGGCCATGCGACGACAAAGCGTACCTGTTTCGCATCATTTCATATCCCGCAAACTTTAAAGACTTCCAGGTTTCCCCGTTAATTTTTTTAATCATGGATAAAAAATTTTGAAATGAAGTTAGTAAACTAGCTGTTGACGAGATTTAAAAAATCTTCTTCACTTATTATTTTTACTGATTTTATTTTTTGGGCTTTTACAAGCTTGCTTCCGGCAGCTTCACCTGCGACGAGGTAAGTCAAATTTGCGCTAACTGAAGAAAGCAATTTTCCTCCATTGTCTTCAGCAAGCTTTTCCGCTGCGCCTCTTTTTAATGTCGGCAATGTTCCGGTGAATAAAAATGTAGCGCCGGATAGTTTTCCGGTTGCCGGCTCTGTTTTATCGCCTTTTACGTTTAATCCTTTTGCAGCAAGCGCTTCAAGCATGTTGATATTATCTTCATTATGAAAGAAATCAAAAACACTTTCGGCAACTTTTGTTCCGATATCTTTTAATTGCTGCAAATCTTCAACAGAAAAATTTGTCAAATCAAAAATCGTATCGACACTTTTAGCCAACGTTTTTGCCGTTGTTTCGCCCACATACCTGATTCCCAAACCATAAATCAACCGGTTTAAATTTTGCTTCTTAGAATTCTCAATTGCTGATCTCAGGTTATCAATAGATTTTTGTTTGAAACCTTCCAGGGCAGCGACTTTCTCAAAATCAATAGCATAAATTGAAGGAATGTCACTGATGATTTTTTCATCATAAAATCTTCTCACATTTGCTGCACCAAAAGTTTTGATATCCATTGCATCTTTGCTCACAAAATGCATAATCCGCTCTACAACCTGTGCCTCGCAATTAATATTTACACATCGCCAAACCGCTTCGCCTTCGGGCTTTACAATAGGGTCGCCACACACCGGGCAATGAGTTGGAAACAAAACTCTCTTTTCATCTCCTGTTCTTAATTCAGTTAAAGGT
>JAICYZ010000094.1 GCA_025933935.1 Chitinophagaceae bacterium | reverse complement strand
GGAATTTTATACGCCCGTAAAAAAATAACTTTTATTTTAATGTTTCATTACAAAATATATCTATTTACAATACGTACCTTTGTGTTTAGGAAAAACCTGATTTGAACGAAAACCATTCATCTTAACGCAATTAAATCTAATTGAAATGACAGTCACAGCCCAAAGTCACGAAACCAACCATTTAGAGCACACTAATGAAAGTGAAGCTCTTAAAAACATGGATTATTTGAAAATTAAAAAGGCAGCGCTCGTTTTGCGTGCCATCAATCATAAACTCAGACAATTGATTCTTAAAACGATTGACGAGCATAAAAGGATCACCGTTACTGAGCTTTATGTAAAACTGCGCCTGGAGCAATCTGTTGCATCGCAGCATCTTGCTATTCTGCGCAAAGCCGATATTGTAAATACCGTGCGTGAAGGTAAATTCATTTTTTATACAATTAATGAAAAACGCATCGAAGAAATCAACAAATTTGTAAAAGAACTTGTTGGCTAATCTGTTGATTAATTTTTAAGGTGGAAAACATTTGTTTTCCAAAATAATTGAGCCATATTTATGAAATTCGCATAGATATGGCTTTTTTTAAAACAGAATTTTTATGACTATACAACAACTTTATACCGGCTGCCTGAGTGAAGCGGCGTATTTTATAGAAAGCAATGGTGAATCGGCGATCATCGACCCGATAAGGGATACACAGGAATATCTGCGGCTTGCCAAAGAACATAACGCTCCTATAAAATACATTTTTGAGACGCATTTTCATGCCGATTTCATAAGCGGTCATATCGACCTCAGCAAAGAAACCGGTGCTCCCATTGTCTATGGTCCCAAAACAAAAGCGAATTTCCCTTTTCATCTTGCCAAAGACGGCGAAGTATTTAAAATAGGAAACATTACGATTGAAGTAATTCACACACCGGGCCACACTTTAGAATCTACCTGTTATCTTTTAAGAGATGAGCAGGGCAAACCATATTGTATATTTACCGGAGATAGTTTATTTGTAGGTGATGTAGGCCGGCCGGATCTGAGCAGCGGAAATTTGTCAAAAGAAGAACTTGCTTCTATCATGTATGATTCAATTCAAAATAAATTAATCCCTCTGCCGGATGATGTAATCGTATATCCTGCACATGGACCGGGAAGTAGTTGCGGCAAAAACCTCGGACCTGAAACTCAGAGTACGATCGGGACTGAGAAGAAAACCAATTATGCTTTGCAGCCTCAAAGCCGCGAGGAATTCATCAAGGCGGTAACAGAAGGCTTGGAGGAAGCGCCTCCTTATTTTAGCATAAATGCCAAAATAAATAAAGAAGGTTATGAAAAACTGGACGAGGTAAAAGAAAAAGGATTGAAGCCGCTTTCCGTTGAAGAATTTAAAACAAAAGCCAGCGAAGGATATACAATCCTTGACACACGAGATGGGGAGAAGTTCACCAATGGTTTTATTCCTGCGTCCGTTTCAATCGGGCTTGACGGCCGGTTTGCAGAATGGGCAGGAAGTTTACTTTCGTTTAAAGAACCAATGATACTGGTAACGGATGAAGGAAAAGAAGAAGAAACGCTGGTACGTCTTGCCCGTGTGGGTTTTGAAAATGTGGAAGGATATCTGAAAGGCGGATTTGAAGCCTGGAAGAAAGCCGGAGAAAAATTTGATTTGATAATAAACGTGGAGGCAGACGAACTCGCAATGGACATCCCATTCGACAAAAACCTGTTAATATTGGATGTACGGAAATATAATGAATTTGCTGAAGGGCACGTAAAAGAAGCGATCAACATACCGCTGGATGAAATGGTAGATGTGGCCCAGATTGCCCAACTGGAAGAAAACCAAAATATCTATTTGCATTGCGCCGCTGGTTACAGAAGCGTGATAGCGGCATCGCTTTTAAAACGGCAGGGATATCATAATTTGCGAAATGTTTTGGGCGGCTTTGCAAAAATAAAAGAGCAGAAAAACATCGAGACAGAAAAAGAGGCGAATGTATTGAATTAAAATTCAGGCGCAGTAAAGGAATAAATAATTGAAATTGTGTTTCTATGACTTAACCATTCAACATGGATTATTTAATTATTCAGGCCTTTATCGATGACATGAGCTTGTTTTAGGACGTTTTACACTTTCACTCAAATTTCAAAAATGAACGACAACTACTATATCCTGTTCTACAAGACTGTGGAGGATTATGTAGAACGGCGTAAACTATATAGAAAGGAGCATTTAGAATATGCGCAAAGTGCATTTAAGAAAGGAATATTGATTTTGGCAGGGGCATATGCCGACCCTGCTGATGGAGCAGTTTTGATTTTTAAAGGAGTTGATCAGTCAGTTGCGGAAGAGTTTGCGAAGAATGATCCTTATGTCGAAAATGGATTGGTGATAGAATGGCATGTCCGCTCCTGGACTGTTGTTGTTGGCAATGATTAAAAAAACGAGTATGTTTTCCAAATGCTCACATGATGAAATTATCAATTGCAAATTAACATGCCTTGATGTACCAATAGCGAAATAAAATCCGGCTTATTCCTACATTCGCTGTGAACACTTATCAATTCATTTCCGCGAAAGCCATTTTCTTACAGGAGTATCATAATATTTCATCACAAGCCATGCGAATAGAATCAACAGCATCGTTCCAAAAATTACGATCATCGCAAGATGAATGCCTTCAGGATGATAGGTAGTGAGGTAATTTCCGAATATCCAAATTGCTGCATAATGTGTCATATAAAGTGGATAGGAAATATTGCCCGAGAATTGACATATAGCCAGCGTCTTTCGTGGAAGAGCGCAACCTGCACCCAACGAAACAATGAGTGGAAAATACAGCGCGACAATCAAAGATTCTGCTAACCAGTTAAAAGTGAAATGAGGCATTAGGAAAGCAATACTTAATAAAATCGTGCATCGGATGAATCCTAGATTATTTTTGATGATTAAGTTGTAACGATAAATAATAAGCCCTGCCAGAAATGAATACCATATCCTTATACCACCATCCCAAAAATTTTCACCTGCCCATCCACCAAGAAGATTACCTTTATGATACGCAGTACTAAAAAGAAAATAAGCTGCCGGAACCAGTAACAGTACCACGTATCGCCTGGGCAATTTTACCAAAAAAAAGGCATACATAATGTTTGCCACATATTCCCAAAAAAGGGACCAGGCTGGAGCATTTAATCCAAAGTTATTAAACGATCTTTCGGCGATCGTGGGAAACGGGATCATCAATAAAGAGCATAAAAAAATTAAAAGAATTTTGCCGACCGGATATGCATTTTGATACGCTGCAAAAGGATCGAATACAAAAGCAAGCAAACCAATAACACTCCCAAAAATCACCATTGGATGCAGCCGGATAAGCCGCCTTTTAAAAAACTCCTTTAAACCAATATGCGTGAACCGTTCGTCATATGCATATCCTATAACAAATCCGGAGAGACAAAAAAAGAAATCGACCGCCAGGAATCCGTGTCCGAGCACGTTCTTGCTTGAATCCGTATAAATCCATTCCATAAAATGAAACACAACAATAGCAAGAGCAGCTATTCCTCTTAAGCCATCTAAAACCTGAAAATGAGGCCTAATCTTTATAACCGGCGTTTGTTCCTGCTGACTATTCTTTTTTTGCTGATGCATCATGTGTAAAAGCGGCTAAAATATTGAATTGTTATTTGTTTAAGGAATAAAAATATTAAAACCGCGGATTAATGAGCTGCTGTATAGAATACGGATGCAACAGATACGGCAACGTAGAATATAGTCTTGTCAGTTTTAGATGTTTTCAACAAATAAACAAATAATGCTTATTTTGGACAAATCATTTTAAAAAATCAAATGCAGAAATAATTTTTTCTAACGAACGCATCACCCTTTTGATATCGAAAAACCTCACAGTTTCAGTGACTGTGAGGTTTTATAAATGATTACAATTCTTTACTATCTTACATCAGTAGGCAAAGGAATATCCCTTTTTAGCATTTCATCCCGGTTTTCCATTTCCCAGGCAGTCATGAAAATAAAGCTGACTCTGCTGGTGTTGTCTCCATAATTCCTGTTTGCGCCAGGTTTTTTTTTGAATGGCTAAAGCAACAAGCATGTTTATCCAAATCCTCAAACGATCGAATGATGTATGCGAAATCAGCATTGTACCGTTGTTTCGCATTTTTCATTCCACAACCTGTACATTAATTACTTTTTTAATAATGTCATCAAAATTCTTATTCCACGGCTGGGTTTCATAGAAAGTGATTTTTACCGTGCCCCGCTTAAGCCCCTTTATTTCGTAAACTGCTTTAAGCGGATCTCCCGGAGAAATTTGTTTTTTCTCCACCGGGTCAGCAGGTAATCTGCTTATGCTTACGATGGAATCATGATCCGTACGATATAATAGTTGCAACCCTAATGACCCCCTGCTTTTCATTTCAACAGTGAACGTTTCCGACACCTTTATTTTTTTAATTTCGATACTTGAATCTTCCATTGAGGCAGCTTTTAAAGCATTACTTTGTTGTCTGTATGTTCCATTGCATCTAGTTATAGTAAAGATCAGAAAAGATATTTTTAAAAATGGAAAAAAATATTTCAAAATAATGATGTAAAATTAAAAGGTTGGCATTCCTATATTTGCCAACCTTTAGAAGTATTATTATTGATACCATTTATGATACATGGCAGAATTAGTTCCTTCAACAAAACAATCGAGCCGGCCAGCTTTCCAACTGCTAACCCCAACACCTGACAAGAGAGCACCACCTAAATTCTCTCCACCACTCCATGCGTTGCCGTTCCACCATTTGTGATTCATTGAGTTGTTCTGTGATGGGAAAAATACATCTATTCTGTTTGGACCCCACGATACTGCTCCAGGATTACCATACATATTGTCTCCCAGATCTTCCCAATTACTCCATCCACCTGAAAACCATTTATGAAAGAGATGATTATTCGTGCCCCTTGCAAAACAATCCAACCTTCCCGATGCCCAGGAACTTACTGCTGGCGCTGTAGTAATAATACCGCCAAGGTTTTCCCATCCATGCCATATTCCATCCCACCAAAGGTGGTACATTGCACAGTCCATTCCGGCTGCAAAAATATCAATTCTGTTTGGCCCCCAGCTGACACACGCAGGGTCAGAAGAAAGAAGGCCACCAAGATCTTCCCAATTGCTCCATCCTGACTGGAACCATTTGTGGTAAAGGTGATGGTCGAGCCCTACGGCACAAATATCAAGCCTTCCCTGCGCCCACGAGCATATGGCAGGTGCACCCTGAATCTGCCCTCCCAGGCTTTCCCAACCATTCCAATGACTCCCATCCCACCATTTATGATACACGCTGGAATCGGTGCCTCTTGCTACAACATCGATCCGGTTTTCACTCCAGCTTACCGCATTTGGAGTGGAAGTAAGCAGGCCGCCTAAGCTTTCATACCCATACCATCCATGTGGCGCTGCAGGTAATATAACTCCTGTCACACCAATTTTATCATAATCGTCAATACCAATTTCGCCATATGCGATATTTATAAAGCCTGACATGCCCCAGCTGGTACCCCACGAGTTTTTACAAATCCAATATTGACCTGCTTCATTATACCCGATCACTTCAATGCAATGATAACCTTCAAGGCTACCGCTCACATGATGATAAACTCCACTGCCATAACTTTGAAAATCATCATATACCGCTATTGAGCAGGAAACCGGGCCTGTATTAGTTAAATAGCTTTTTATAGCCGCCTGATTGTGGGCCATATTGTGCACATTCGTAAGTTTTACGACACTGTCATTTCTATTCGCTGCGATATGACAAACCGGGTTTGGCGGCGGATCGTGATACCAATAATATCCCGGATCATTATTTGGAAAAGCATTTGCGTAAGGAAAGCTTGCTTCGCTGCATACGCCCCTGCTCTTGATCTGGTTAAAGGCATCATTGTCATTCCATCCTCCGCATGATGCGCCATGCGATGAACAAAAATGCTGATCTGCTTCTGACAGATCCAGTAATTGATTTTTTTCGATGGAGGCCATAGATTCTAATACCGCAACGGTACAAAAGGAAACGCACGATCCGCAGGAAAACTGGTTCCGGATGGCGGTGACGTGGTTGCCATTATGATTACGCCAATCTACCGAAGGGGCAAAGCCGGGTGCACCTGACGCTTCTGCTACATGGCTTAGCTGCGTTATAGGCGGCGGTTCGGGATTCAGCATCCTTTTGAATTTATCTTTATCCAATAAGCTGATCGGATTTTCGCGGGGAGTCCATGTCGCTTTGATGTCCCGGAGTTTTTTTGCCAGATCGGCAATTTCTGATCGTTCCATATATTTTTGTTTATTTATTGCTTTACGAGGTTAGCGTCCGAACCCTTTATCAAAATCGTTGTGACTTTTAAAAGCCGGCATTCACTTTTTACAGGGGCATCATTATCGGTATTGAATCTTTCCTCTTAAACTTCCTGGGGTAATGAGGAGAACTGATTGTAAATTTATAATGACTTTTCCCGGCTGGCAATTATTGTTTATCATATTATTTAGTAATCCAAAAGCAGCCATAAGTACGGCATTTGGAAAATTTCTCCTGGTTATTAAGTCATAACACTGTTTATAAAATGACAGAGATTTAATATTCCATGTGATTTACAACCGGATATTTTTTTAAACAAATCATTTGAATAAACGAGAACTAATGAATAGAGAAGAATAAGATAAGCTACAATTTACTTTCTGCAAAAGAACAAATAATGCGAATTTGTATTTTCCTGCATGTTGAATAAAATCAGTTTTTTTAAAAAATGTGATTGATATTTTCCGCTTCTATAGTGCATTTTTGTCTTTGCTAATTGTATTGTGATACTGTGCTTGATGTTAGAAATTAAAATTTTCACTATAAAGAATTTGCATTATTTTTATATATCTGCTAATCGAAGAGAATCTCCATAAAAAATTTTCACTTAAACATTTAAACAAAAACAAAATGAAAAGGATCATTCTTATTCTGGCAGGCATTGCCTTTATTTTTTCATGCAATGAAAAAAAGAATCAGTTGAATAAAAATGCAGATGTGCTCGCAGATAACCTGAATGGGCATGTTCAGCAAGTAGTAGCAACAGACTACAGAGTGGATAGCAGCGGTAACATCGGCGGGCAGGATTCCTGTTGTGTTGTAATAAACAAATATGATGAAAACGGATGGATCACAGAATACAGCAACAATGATAAAGCAACGCCCCATAAAAAATCCGAAACATTTACGCATGAAAACGGAATGATGAAGGATGTTAAGATGACAACTGACGGAAAATTATCCTCAACTATTTTAATAAAAAACCAGGACGGGAAATATGTTTCGGCGCAGGAGCTTGATTCTGCAAATAAACTAAAGAATTACTATACCGACCTTACTCAAAATGATTACACACAGCTCACATCGATGAAGAAATACAATGCTGACAGCACTTTGAGCAGCACGATGACCAACACGTTCAACAAGCAAATCTTTACAGGAAACGAAACAAAAGATAGCGTTGGAAAAGTTATTTATGCATCTACAGTAAAACTTGATGATAAGAATAATCCCATAGAAATTTCAGAAAAAGAGGTAACAAAAGATACAACAAAAAACACGCTAACCAAATATAAGTATGGTGCTTATGACAAAGAAGGAAACTGGACTGAAAGAACCGAAATAGACGAAAACGGCAAACCTAAAAAAATTACCAAAAGAGAGATCACTTATTATAAAGACTAAATCGTGAATTATTTGTTTCGACAGATCAAGCGGCGAGGTTTGTCTCATTTTTTGGTAACAGGGAAGTGTAAACCTTTTCCAGAACATTAGAACGTTAATAAACCTCACATCTCCACAAATCTGTGAGGTTTTTTAGGTTCAAAGACCTTAATTTTTTTTCGCCTATAGCTTTGCCCAAGGAAATTGAGAAATGGGGTTATTTGTTTGTTTACTCATAAGTAGAGCCGTCATAATTCGCCGTTGCTAAAATCTAAAAAAAAACCTCCCGGCTTTACACAGAAGGTTTTACAATAGGTCAATTCTTTTTCTATCTCACTTCAGTTGGCAAAGGAATATCTCTTTTTAGCATTTCATCCCGGTTGGCCATTTCCCAGGCGGTCATGAAAATAAAGCGGACTCTTTTTTCCATGACATCAAAATTGATTTTGTCAACTGTGTCGGTGGGCTTGTGGTAATCTTTATGAATGCCATCAAAAAAGAAAATGATGGGAACGCCTTTCCTGGCAAAATTGTAATGATCGCTGCGGAAGTAGATCCTTTCCGGATCTTTTGGATCATTGAACTTGTAATCGAGTTCCATTTTCGTGTATTTATTATTGGCTTCCTTATGGATCGGATCAAGGTCAGAGCTTAACTTGTCATTTCCGATCACATACACATAGTTGGTACTATCACCATAATTCCTGCTTGGATCAAGACGGCCAACCATGTCGGTATTCAGATCAACGGTGGTTTTGTCCAGTGGGAAAACAGGATGCTCAGAATAATATTCGGAACCCCATAAGCCTTTTTCTTCGCCACTAACGGTCATAAATACAACGGTTCTTCTTGGCCCGTGTCCTTCCTGTTTCGCTCTTGCAAAAGCTTGTGCCATTTCAATTACGCTTACCGTTCCGCTGCCGTCATCATCGGCGCCATAATAAATCACATCGCCGCGTTTTCCCAAATGATCATAATGACCGGTAAGGAAAACGTACTCATCTTTTTTATCGGTGCCTTCAATATATCCAATCACGTTGCTGGCATCAACCTCGGTGGTTGTTTTTTTGAAAGCCAGGTTGGTTTTGATCTTTTTGTCAATTTTCAAATCATTGAGCGGATTTTTTGTTTTCGCAGCCGACAGAATATCCTCTGCTTCCTTTTCACTGAAAATATTTTTTAACGAAGAAGGAGTAAGCGTAACAATGATTAAGCGTTCGTCACCGTTTCTTGGAAAATATAGATTTGTTTTCCGTGAACTTTCAGCAACAGCCGCGGGAATTGTATCCCAGGCAGTATTGACATAAAAAACCGCTACTGCCCCCATTTTCTTAGCCGCCACTGATTTGCGGGTAACACTAAATCCCCAATTGGAACGCCTTTCTGTTCCGCTCACAAGATATTTCCCATTTACTTCCGGCTCTCCATTCAGGATCAGGACCACTTTCCCTTTCACATCTTTTCCGGCATAATCGTCGTAATTCTTATCCTGGATGCCATAGCCTGCAAAAATAATTTCCTTCGCTTTGAATGCATCTTCTTTGCCGCTGCCGGGCTGAAGGATATACTCTGACCCATAAGCAAAGTTTTTCTTTCCTACTTTAAAATTTTTAGGTACAATGGTGTCTTTCAACAAAGGATAGAATTGCTGGTATCCGTTTAAAGAAGGCGGGGATTGCAAACCGATTTCCTTGAATTGGCTTTCGATATAAGCAGCGGCTTTTCTTTGTCCTTCCGTACCGGTTTCGCGCCCTTCCATTTCGGCGGAAGCGACGACGGTTAATTGTTTTTTAAGCCCCGTTTCGGTAATGGTTTGCGCATATTTCCACCCATCCGTGACCTGGGAAACCGCGATGCCCGAAACGAGCAAAAGAGAAATAAATACAGGAATAAATTTTTTCATAATTAAACAGTTTTTTTGAGAAAGGTGCAAATATAATGTTCATGGTTGAAGGTTCAATCTTCAAGGTTCACCCGTGGAATCAGCAATTCAACAATTTACCGGTATAGCATGATATTATTTAAGGTTTGTTTATATATTTATACAATCATTTCACTAATACAGGAACCTTTCACTTTAAATAAATACCATGAATTCACGTAGAAAATTTTTACAAAACTCAGCAGTAATGCTGGGAGGCACCCTCCTCGCTTCCTCGTTGGAAAATCCTGTTTTTGCGATTTTTAAAAATCGTGTTGCTCCCAGTGATCAACTGAATATTGGGGCCATCGGAGTAAATGGAATGGGCTGGGCTGATGTAACATCGGCTTTAAAAATTCCCGGTGTAAATCTCGTTGCTATTTGTGATGTAGATAAAAATGTAATTGACAAAAGATTGAAAGATCTGGCTAAAATGAATAAAGACGCTTCGAAGGTGAAAACTTATGGCGATTACAGGCAACTGCTGAATGATAAAGATGTAGATGCTGTGGTGATCGGAACACCGGATCATTGGCATGCTTTAATTATGACAAATGCTTGTGCAGCTGGCAAAGATGTGTATTGCGAAAAACCAGTCGGTAATTCTATTGGCGAATGCCGCGCAATGGTGGCAGCACAGCAACGATATAATAAGGTGGTTCAGTGTGGCCAGTGGCAACGCAGTCAGCAGCATTTTAAAGATGCAGTTGATTATGTACAAAGCGGTGTGCTTGGAAATATCAGGACGGTAAAAGTGTGGTGCTACCAGGGCTGGATGAAGCCCGGGCCTGTGGTTCCTGATACAGCGCCGCCTGCAGGAGTTGACTATGCGATGTGGCTTGGGCCGGCGCGTAAACGCCCGTTCAATGCAAGCCGCTTCCATTTTAATTTCCGATGGTTCTGGGATTATGCCGGCGGCCTGATGACGGATTGGGGCGTGCATTTATTAGATTACGGTTTATTGGGGATGAAATCACCGACACCAAAATCAGTTTCAGCTTTGGGAGGCCGCTTTGCCTATCCCGATTTGTATGAAGAAACGCCCGATACCTTAACCACTCTGTATGAATTTGATGGCTTTAATATGGTTTGGGATTCTGCAATGGGAATTGATAACGGCTCATACAACCGCGATCATGGCATTGCGTATATCGGCAACAACGGAACACTGATACTCAATCGCGGCGGATGGGAGGTAATTGAAGAAAAGCAAAGCAAAAATAAAGTGAGTAAGCCGTTTGCGCCTTCAACTGATAACGGGTTGGATAGGCATTGGGAAAACTTTGTAACCGTGGTAAAATCCAGGAAAATGGAAGACCTGCATTGTCCAATTCAAGCCGGTGCTCAAGTAGCTACAGTAGCACAAATGGGAAATATCGCTTACCGAAGTGGAAAAAAGCTGGAGTGGGATGCGGGAAAAGAACAATTTACCGACAATTCGGTGAACAAGGAATATTTTATGAAGGAATATCACAACGGATATAAGTTAGGGAAAGTGTGAATTGATGAATGCAGCGAATGCTGTAAAGCGTCTGAAGTTTGCTAAGCTGTCTATGCGTGTGTATGGATGCATATGGTGCATAGCAACGGATTAAAATCCGTTGTTACAAAATGCTTCGATCCTACGGATCTGGATGCTGAATGGCGATAAAATAAAAGAGCCGGTTAAATAATTGACATGTGCAATCTCAATCAATAAAATATTAAACAGCATGGCAAATACATATCACCAGATTTACCTGCAAACTGTTTTTGCTGTAAAGTACCGTATGGCAATAATCGACAAATCGTGGAAAGATGATTTATTTGCGGTACTTGGAAGCCTGATCAATGAAACAAAATGCAAAACAATTATCGTAAATGGAGTAGAAGATCATGTACATTGCTTTTTAGGTTTAAGGCCGGTGGTTTCAGTTTCTGAACTGATGAAAACGGTAAAAGCGAAATCATCAAAGTTTATAAATGATCATGATCTTACCGGTGAAAGATTTGAATGGCAGGAAGGCTATGGTGTCTTTTCATATAGCCAATCACATGTAGACAGAGTTTATAAATACATACAAAATCAGGAAGAGCATCATCAAAAGCAAACCTTTAAAGATGAGTATAGCGGCCTTTTGAGAAAGTTTAAAATTGAATACGACGAGCAATATACTTTCCATGATTTAATTTGAATAAAGGTTGTAACACGACAAGAGCCGTAGGCTCGGAGCATCTTATAACAAGGGATTTCAATCCGTTGCCACCAGCAATATCTTTTCCACCATTTAATTGAATAAAGGTTGCAACACGACAAGAGCCGCAGCCTCGAGCATCTTATAACAACGGATTTCAACCCGTTGCCACCAGCAATATCTTTTCCATGATTTAATTTGAATAAAGGTTGTAACACGACCAGAGCCGCAGCCTCGAGCATATTATAACAACGGATTTCAATCCGTTGCCTATTCCAAATCCTGAATCACTCTTTTCCCTAGCGAATATCAACGATAATTTTTATCTTTCTTTGCATTATATAACTCATGGAAAGAAAACAGCAAATACGATACTTTCTCTTCAGTCAATACCTCTCCGACGGCATTCGTATTACACTCGAAATTATCATTCCTGCAATTGTTTTTTCTTACCTCGGTGATTTGGAAACGGGGCTCGCATTGTCTTTAGGGGCTTTATGTGTAAGCATCAGCGATGGGCCGGGGCCGGTAGTGCACAAAAGGAACGGAATGTTATTTTGTAATATTTTTGTTTTCATAAGCGCTTTTCTTACCGGGATCGTCAATGACAATCCACTGCTTTTGGGATTGCTTATCCTGGTATCCTGTTTTATTTTCACGATGTTTTCAGTGTATGGCAGCCGTGCTACGTCTGTTGGATTCGCAGCGCTGCTCATCATGATTCTTCAGATGACCAAAGTCGTTCCTTCTGAACAGGTTTTTAAAGAAAGCTTACTCATTTTATCCGGCGGGATCTGGTATATGGTTATCGCACTGTTATTTTATCAAATTACACCGTACAGGGCGGCGCAGCGCTCACTCGGAAACTGCATTCTCGAAACCGCCAAATATCTCATCATTAAATCAGAGATGTATAATCCGGAATCGGATATCTCCGAACAATACCGGAAACTACTGGATCAACAGATCGTTGTGAACGACAGCCAGAATGAGGTAAGGGAATTATTATTTAAAAACCGCACCATGCTGAAAGAATCTACCCGCTCTGGCCGCGTGCTGGTGCTGACTTTCGTAGATGTGGTAGATCTTTTTGAACACATTATGGCGACGTGGTACGACTATGATCTGCTAAGAAAAAAATATGAATCCACCGGCATACTGGAAGATGTTTCTGGGATTATCAAAAAGATTGCGCATGAGATGTATAATATCGGCGAAGCGATCCAGGCGAATACTTCGTATAATAAAGAATTCGACCTGGTTGGCGAACTAAATATCTTAAAGAACAAAATCGATGAAGTAAAGGATAAAGGAAGTACCATCATGCTAAAAAAGATCCTTGTAAACCTGCGAAATCTTGGTGAGAAAGTAGATGAAATCGAAAAATATTTTACGCAGGAGATCAACACAAAAGGCGCTCTTCGAAGCAGTAAAGAGTATTCAAGATTTGTAACGCATCAAAAAATAAACTGGACCGTTTTTCAAAATAACCTCACTTTTAAATCTTCTATTTTCAGGCATTCGTTGAGAGTAATGATCACCTGCGGCGTTGGCTACCTGGTTTCCAAAATGATGACCGG
>JAICYZ010000329.1 GCA_025933935.1 Chitinophagaceae bacterium | reverse complement strand
TGTTAGTGAATTGTGAGCCGGTTAATTGCATTCCATCGCCACTGTCGCCGGCAAACTTGATCACCACTTCCGGCAAAACTTCTTCTTTTGTTTCCATCTTTAAAATTGAATCTGCAAAATTAAAAAATATAGAGGGTTTTTTAGGGATAATTATTTCCGGAGAACGGAAAAATGAGTTAAAAAAGTAATCAGTGATGCTTTCATACTTTTCTAGTAAAAAGAAAATAGAAATAATAATCAGTGCTATTTGTTGCTTTACCGTGGAACTTTTCTTTAGAGAAAATAAATGAAATTCCTTCTGAAATTTGCTTACGTTAAAATGGAAGGGAAAAGCTTTTAAATATCGCCGATTGGCTATAAAAGTTTAGAATTCAGCCTTCATTTTTGATTGGGAAGTAAATAGAAATTGCTATTATTTGTTTTTTTGCTGTAGCCTATTTATACTTCGGATTACTCTTCTTTACTAACACTTACGCTGCGGTTAAAACTTTCGGCAAGTGAAATTAGTGTTTCTGTACGCTCGATTCCTTTTATTTTTTGCAATTCATCATGCAGTACTCGCCTCAGTTGGTTAATATCCTTCGCAACTACTTCAATGTACATACTATAATTTCCCGTGGTATAATTGAGGCGGATTATCTCAGGAATTTTTTCCAGTTCTTTTGCCACTACATCGTAAAGTGAACTCTTTTCCAAAAAAATTCCAACAAAGGCAGTAATATCATAACCAAGAAGGCCGAGATTTACTTTTAATTTTTTACCTTTAACTATTCCGAGTTCTTCGAGTTTTTTTATACGGACATGAATTGTACCGCCACTTACAAAAAGTTTTTTGCCCAATTCGGCATACGGCGTTTCAGCGTTTTCCATCATTTCCTGGATAATCTTTAAATCCAGTTTGTCAATATTAAACTTTGCTGCCATAATCAATTTTGTTTTAGATGATTTCAACGAAAGTAATGAAATTTTTGAATGCCTTCTATATTTTGTTAACTTTCTTTAAAATACTTTTCTGTTTCTGTTCTTATTCTTAGATTTGCATCAGATTAGTTCTTAAACATTGTGGGGTGATGAAATTTTTGGCAGACATGCCCTCTTGTCTCGGGGGTGAGGATAACAGGATAAACATAGCATAGAGCCATTCCGGTGAAAGCCGGGATGACCAGGGTCGACCACTGAACTTTGTGCTACGGCTAACTGCCTCGTGAAGGTTCGAGCCCTTCCCCTACAGCTTCATTAACCGTTATTATATTGATATTCAATGTAATAACGGTTTTTTTATTTCAAACAGGTTCGCTACCGGTTTAACAAACATATATAGCGGTCATTGCTGACTCTTTTCAAAAGCCATTTCATAACTTTCCATACAGTATCCATGCATCATCCATGCATTATCCGTGCACTATCTATGCCTTTGACTGGGGGGAAGAGCGAAGGATGAATGCTTTATCTATATCGTAAGAGCGAAGGATGAATACTGTGACTATTCCTAGAATAGAACTCAATAGACTCCACGGATGTAGTCAAAAGTAAGTAGTGATTCTTTCTTTTATTAAAAGCGTCTTTTTGATTGTGCTGGTGAGTCATTCAATTTAATGATAAGCAAGGTAAAACTTTTATAGAGTTGTAGAAATAAAAAAAACCAAACTTTTGTTCGGTTTTTTTAACTAAGTTATAATCCGCTGAGTGTAATTCCTATTTGGTATAATTTCATATCCGGGCCAGCGCCATCCTTCAAAACTTTATTTAACTGGTAGGTACCAAAAAGAGAGAAAATTCCATAACCAACTCTTGCAGTCGCTGTAAAACGCGTACCATTGATAAAACGTTTACTGTTTATTTTATCTATGTAAGAGTTTAGCGCCTGATTATTTTTATCTACTAAATTTTTGCCTTTGGTGTGAGCGTTTACCAGTGTTCCAATCTTCACGCCCAATGCTGCTTTTACACTTTTATTCGGATTTTTTGGGTCGGAAGTATATCTGAACTCTAAAGGAACTTCAAGGTAGCTTGTCGCCAGTTTATATTTTTTAAAATGATCAGTAGAGTCTAAAGGAGTAAAAGGTAAAGCGGTGGATCCGGCTTTCAGATCAACGTTCATATTTTTAAAAAAAATATTGCTGGTACTAATGCCGGCGCCAATTGCAAGACTGTATTTCGGAGAATTCTTAAAAGGTTTATTTAGCATAAAATAAGCGCTAAAACCTCTCGACAATCCGCGCTGGTGGCTGCTGATACTGTCCGGCATTCCAGACCAATGATCAGATGAAAGCTGTAACATTAGATGATCCCCGGAACGGGTTGTAAAATCAATCTTGTTCGGTTTTGTAGCATTGTCCTGCTTTTCCTGTGCAAAAGCAATTGAAAAAAACAAACAACAGGTAACTACAAAAACAATTTTCTTCATAAATTTCTTTAAGTTGGCAAATGTATTTGTTACATGGTTAAAGAAAGGTTAAATAGAACTAAAGAAAATATAATACCAATACTACGGCATCGGCTTATATAAACATTCGTCAACAAAAGTGTGCAAAAATTGATTTCAGATGAAATCGCGAATCGATAAAAGCGCCGAGTATATTCAATGGTAATAGCCTTAAATTTGCAACCAATTATGACAGAATCAAACATAAATATCAACGTACAATTAGATGCTGATAAAGTTCCTCAACAAATAAGCTGGACAGCATCAGCAAGCAGCGCGGATTCTATTCAAAAAGCAAAAGCGATGTTGCTGGCATTTTGGGATGGTGCGGATAAAACAGCTTTGAAGATTGATCTGTGGACAAAAGATATGATGACGGATGAAATGGCCGATTTTTATTACCAGGCGTTTGTAACAATGGCCGACACTTTTGAAAGAGCAACGCGACGTGCAGATTTGGCATCAGAAATCAAAAAATTTGCAAAGGAATTTCATCAAAAGTTTATAGAAAAAGAACAAGCTACGTGAAAATTTAAAAATTAAATGTTGTTATTTGTTCCTTTACTGCCGATTCATTATGAAATAATATCAATTTGAGAAATAATGCAACTATTCCGGTAACTGGTAGACAAAGAATAATATTTTTCAACAATTATAAATACGAATATGTCATTAGAACAAAAAGTGATGGGCGAGCTGAAAACGGCCATGCTGGCAAAAGATGAAAAATCTTTGCGCTCCCTTCGTGCAATTAAATCTGCGATCATCCTTGCAAAAACAGCTGAAGGCGCAGGTGGTGAAATAAAAGAAGAAGATGAAATAAAACTGTTGCAAAAGCTGGTAAAACAAAGAAAAGATTCTTTAGAAATTTATGAAAAGCAAAACCGTGAAGACCTGGCAGAGAAGGAAAGAGAAGAAATATCAGTGATTGAGAAGTTTTTGCCCAAACAAATGGATGAGGCAGAATTAAGAACCGTCATTCAAAAAATAATTGATGAAACCGGTGCTTCTTCTCCGGCGGATATGGGAAAAGTAATGGGCCTTGCCAATAAACAACTCGCCGGAAAAGCAGAAGGAAAAACAATTGCGGCAATTGTGAAAGAGATTTTGAATAAATAGTTGAAACTTTAAAGTTGAATGTTGAAAGCCCGATATTCAATATTCGATGTTCAATTCCACGTAAATGTTCATAGATGTTTCATTTTTTATCGTAATGATCGTTGCAGTTTTCAAGGGATTTACTAAAGGGTTCATTGTCGGTATTTTTTCATTTGTTGCATTTATAATCGGGCTGGCAGCAGCCTTAAAACTTTCTGTAATTGTCGCTCATCATCTGCAAACTTCATCAGCAATTACCGGAAAATGGCTGCCGGTAATTTCATTTGCTTTGGTGTTTATCGTTGTTGTTTTATTGGTAAACATCGGTGCACGGGTTTTGAAAAAGACCGTTAGCCTCGTAATGCTCGGATGGATAGACAGGCTGGG
>JAICYZ010000348.1 GCA_025933935.1 Chitinophagaceae bacterium | reverse complement strand
TAAAGTTCACCCTGCCATTATTTTCAAAGTTATTCACAAAATGAGAGTTATTAACACCCCCTAAGAACCCCCATATAATAATAATATTAATATGATTTAAAGAATAAGAATTACTTAATTTCAATCCAAAGGTTTACTGGATTAAAAACCTATTTGATGGAGAACGCTGGCCGTGCTTTTAAAACCTTTTGATAAATCACACAACTTTCAATATGTGCTCCTGGCAAATAGCCGGTACTCATTAAAAATTCATTAACGATCTCTCCTCCTGTAAATTTGAAAGTTGTTTTAAAGATTTTCACCCATTCTTCTTTGCTTTTTGGATGATTCAAATCCAACCAGCTTTTGAAAGACCCGAATTCATTTTGGATTTTCAGAATCGTTTTCGCATTTTCTATTGCTGCGTTTATTTTTAATTTATTTCTGATAATTCCGGCATCATTCATCAATCTTTCAAAGTCGGTGGCATTGAAAGCCGCTACCATTTTTATATTGAAATCTTTATATGCTTTTTTGAAATTTTTCTGTTTCTTCAAAATCGTATCCCAGCTTAATCCCGCCTGATTTATTTCGAGCACCAATCTTTCAAACAACTCATTATCGTCCTGAATAGGAAATCCATAATAGTTATCGTGGTAAATGCGATGTACATTATCTTTATCCATTAAGAGAATTGCTTCGCAATAGGAAGAAACTTTTTGCATAGTGATTTTAAAATTTCAAAGTAAATATAATTGATCCGAATAAGTAACGTTAGCTTTTGAAAATGGAATACTCATAACTAAAAAATGATCTTTTGCTTTTATTAGAAATAAAATAATCACTTTTGTTTCCTATTCTTCTTTTTATTCGGAAAAAATAAAATAAAAACCAAGATACAATTATCAGGGGCACTTCATTACATGAACCACGATCAGAAAAAAAAGATTATCATATTTGCTTCCGGGGCCGGCAGCAATGCACAAAAAATTATTCAATATTTTAAAGAAAAAAACACAGCAGAAGTTGCACTGGTTGTTTGCAACAAACCAGGTGCAGGAGTGGTCGAAATTGCAAAAAATGAAAATATCCCGGTTTTGTTTATCGAAAAAAATAAATTTAATGAAACCGGCTATTTCAACGAAATAAAAAAGTATCAGCCGGATCTAGTAGTTCTTGCCGGTTTTTTATGGAAAGTGCCTCCTATTCTGATTCATCATTTTCCTCATCAGATTATCAACATTCATCCGGCTCTGTTGCCGGCGTACGGTGGAAAAGGAATGTACGGTAGTGCAGTGCATACCGCAGTTGTAGCTGCCAAAGAAAAAGAAAGCGGCATTACCATTCATTTTATTGATGAAAAATATGATCACGGCGAAACGATCTTCCAAGCAAAATGTTTTTTAAATGAAAATGAAAGCCCGGAAAGTCTTGCTGTCAAAATTCATCAACTGGAACATGAATATTTTGCTAAAACAATTGAAAAATTGTTAACAAAAAAGACTTAAGTTGAAAGACATTGCGATGCAGCAAAGAAAGAAATAGCGGCTTTTTCTCTTTTATGATAATTGTCCTTTTCGGCAACCTTGACATACGACCATTTTTACAGAAACAATTTGCGACGTTAAACTTTTACATCACTCTTTTTTTCTAAATTTTCTTTCTCAGTTTTACGCTTTTTCTTTTCCGCATGTGCCATTGCTGCTTCGCGTACCCAAGCACCATTTTCATGAGCCTGGATTCTTGCATCCAGACGTTCTTTATTGCATGGACCGTTTCCTTTTACTACATTCCAAAATTCTTCCCAGTTTATTTCTCCAAAATCATAATGGCCTCTTTCTTCATTCCATTTTAAATCCGGATCAGGAATGGTAATTCGTAAAATGGCAGCTTGTTCTACACATACATCTATGAACTTTTGCCTTAATTCATCATTGGAAAATCTCTTTATTTTCCATTTCATGCTTTGTGCAGTGTGTGGAGAAGCATCATCATTTGGACCAAACATCATCAGGCTTGGCCACCACCAGCGATTGAGCGCGTCTTGCGCCATCGCCTTTTGTTCTTTGCTTCCGCGACAAAGCGTTAGCAATATTTCATAACCTTGTCTTTGATGAAAACTTTCTTCTTTGCAAATGCGCACCATGCCCCTTGCGTAAGGCCCGTAAGAAGCGCGGCACAACGGAACCTGGTTCATAATGGCCGCTCCATCTACCAGCCAGCCAATAGCGCCCATATCCGCCCAGGAAAGTGTGGGATAATTAAAAATAGAAGAATATTTGGCTTTGCCGCTAAGCAATTGATCGATCATTTCTTCACGTGAAATATTCAAAGTTTCAGCAGCGCAATATAAGTACAATCCATGCCCCGCTTCATCCTGCACTTTAGCAAGTAATGTCGCTTTTCTTTTTAACGAAGGAGCGCGGGTAATCCAGTTGGCTTCGGGCAGCATGCCTACGATTTCGCTGTGAGCGTGCTGGCTTATTTGCCTGATCAGCATTTTACGATACTCATCCGGCATCCAGTCTTTCGGCTCTATTCTTATTTCCCGGTCTATTTTATCATCAAATGTTGCCAGTAATTTTTCTGCTTGCATGTTCTAAAACTTTATTCCCAAAGTTAATGATATAAAAACAGCATCTACGCTTCATCATAATCTACTACAACCTTTTTGCTCCGTGGATGCGACTGGCAGGTTAAAATAAAACCATCTTTTACTTCACTTTTTTCAAGACCGTAATTTGCTTCCATTTCCACTTCGCCTTCAATCAGTTTGGCTTTGCAGGTGCAGCACACACCGCCTTTGCAGGCAAAAGGAAGATCTGCACCCTGCGCTAATCCGGCGTCTAAAATGGTTTTCCCATTGTACTCCAGGTTAAAATCAAAACTGCGACCATCTATTTTCAATGTTATCTCACTTCCTTCCGGTTCACCCTCTTCTACAGCTTCATAAATTTTTGTATGTTCCCTCGTAGGAGTTGTAAATAACTCGTAATGAATTTTTTCCGGTTCAACACCCCAACCGCAAAGGAAATCTTTTACGGTGTAAATCATTTTTTCAGGACCGCAAATAAAAAAATCATCGATTATATTGAAATTGATCAGTTTTGAAAGATGATTGCATTTTGATTCATCTATCCGGCCGTAATTAAAGTCAGTCTCTGTTTTTTCCCTGCTCAAGATATAATACACCCTGAATCTTTTGAGATATTTATCTTTCAGTGCTTCTATTTCTTCTTTGAAAATGATGGATTGTAAATTTTTATTTCCGTACACCAGCGTGACCGCACTATTAGGCTCCGTTAGCAGAATTGTTTTTATAATAGAAATAATGGGCGTAATTCCACTGCCGGCAGCAAATAAAACATAATCATTCCGATCTGAATGCATTGTTTTGGGATAAAAATTCCCGGTAGGTGGCAACACTTCCAGCACATCTCCTTTTTTTAGATCCTTATTTGCAAAAGTGGAGAATATTCCGCCTTCTACTTTTTTCACTGCTACACGCAATTCATTTTCAAAAGGACTGCTGCAAATGGAGTATGATCTGCGAGCTTCTTCCCCATTATTAAAAGTTCTGATCGTAATATTTTGTCCCTGGATAAAAAGAAAATCTTTCTGTATCTCTTC
>JAICYZ010000436.1 GCA_025933935.1 Chitinophagaceae bacterium | reverse complement strand
CTCCCGCGGCATAGGAAAAGCAATGGCAACAGGCCTTGCAGCAGCAGGCGCTGATATCATCGGCGTATCTTCTTCACTTGAACCCGGAAGTGATATCGAAAAAGAGATTATTGCATCCGGACAAAAATTTTCTTCTTATAAAATCAATCTTGAGGACAGGAATGAATTATTGAATTCGATTGACAAAATAAAATCTGCACATCCTGTTATTGATATATTAATAAATAATGCCGGAACGATAAAAAGAAGTCCGGCCGTTTCTTATACCGATGCAGACTGGGATACAGTTCTCAACATCAATCTGAATGCTCAGTTTGTTCTTGCCCGTGAATTCGGAAAAGAAATGGTGCAAAGGCAACAAGGAAAAATCATTTTTACCTGTTCATTGCTTTCATTCCAGGGTGGAATTAATGTGGCCGCTTATACTGCCAGCAAGAGCGCAGTTGCCGGCTTGGTAAAAGCCCTTGCCAACGAATGGGCATCAAAAGGAGTAAATGTCAATGGCATTGCTCCGGGATATATCGCTACAAAAAATACGGAAGCATTGAGACACGATGCAGCAAGAAATCAATCAATCAAGGATAGAATTCCGGCGGGAAGATGGGGAACACCTGATGACCTGGTTGGGCCGGTTGTGTTTTTAAGTTCTGCCGCCTCTGATTATGTACATGGAGAAATATTGACGGTTGATGGCGGATGGATGGGACGTTGATAAGCTACAGAAAATTCTCAGATAAATATAACGAACAAAGATTTCAAGGTCATTTTTGAGGAATTAAAGAAGATGGACAAAGGCAATTAAGAAATGCGTTTGCAAAATTAATCCCGGGGAAAAGAAAAAGGATCAAATCAATTTTGCGTGTTCTCATGTGGACAGCATGTTGAATGGAAGCACCGTTCAGGTCATAAAAACAATCTTTCGCAAATTAACCCGCTTTAAAATCCGGTTATTTTCCTGAAAGGCGCTACAGAGGAAGTATCTATATTGGCGAATCGTGAAGCGATTGCAAACGGCATTTCTTATTGCTGTAGGAACGGCATCGGATCTCTCATCAAAATTTAAAATACAAAACCAAAAAATACTCAACCTTCATTTCAAAAACCAAAGCTTGTAATAATATGAAAAGTAAAATTTATTTTTTCGTGATGCTACTGTTTTCGTTTACAACGGCGATGTCGCAAACTAAAACAGTCACTGGTCATGTAACATCAGGAGCAGGAGAGGCATTAACAGGTGTAACCGTAGCGCTGAAAGGCACAAAGACGGTAACTGCAACCAATGCTTCCGGTGATTATTCCATATCGGTACCAGCACATGGAAATGCGGTGCTGGTATTCAGTTATGTCGGCAGCAAAGACCAGGAAATAACCGTCGGGAACCGCAATGTTGTGGATGTTACGCTTCAAAACACGGCTTCTACTTTGAATGATGTGGTTGTGGTTGGTTATGGTACGGTAAGACGAAAAGATCTTACCGGCTCTGTTTCATCCGTAAGTGCGAAAGATTTAAAAGATATTCCGATCAATTCCGCAGAAGAAGCGTTGGCAGGACGTTTGGCCGGTGTGCAAGTTACCGGTTCGGAAGGTTCGCCGGATGCACAGGTACAGATCCGGGTAAGAGGCGGCGGTTCTATTACCCAGGATAACTCGCCTTTGTATGTGGTGGATGGAATCATTGTGGACAATGCCCTTTCTACTTTATCCCCACAGGATATTGAAACGATCGATGTGCTGAAAGATGCTTCTGCTACTGCTATCTATGGTGCAAGAGGCGCCAATGGGGTAGTCATCATTACTACCAAAGGCGGGCACAAAGGAAAGAGTACGATCAGCTATAACGGGCTTGTAGGTGTTCAAAAAGTGCCGCATGAATTGAGTGT
>JAICYZ010000169.1 GCA_025933935.1 Chitinophagaceae bacterium | reverse complement strand
AGTGGATTACTTTAAAATTGTCTTCTGAAGCGATTCGCACGATTAATAAAAATGGCCTTTATACTGTAGTGAAAGAAATGAGGTTAAAGGGAGTAAAGATTTAATTATTAAATTATTAAATTATTAAAATGGCAAAGAAAGGAAACAGGGTTCAGGTAATTTTGGAATGCACCGAGCATAAAGCTTCGGGACTTCCAGGCACAAGCCGTTATATTACCAAAAAGAATAAAAAAAATACCCCCGAACGTTTGGAATTGAAAAAATTCAATCCGATTCTAAAGAAAGTTACTGTTCATAAAGAAATTAAATAATTAGCTCATTAGCTAATCAGCACATTATTAAATTATTATAAAATGGCAAAGTCAGCAAAAACAGCGATAAAAACCAAAGACCAGAAAGCGGCCGCAGATGCTAAAAACTGGACTAAAGTTGTACGTGTAGTTCGCAGCCCAAAATCAGGCTCTTATACTTTTAAAGAATCTATTGTTCATAAAGACAAGATCAAAGAACATCTCGGAAGTTAAATTTTGATTACAAAATTTTTTATTAAAGCTATCCTGCAATACAAGCGGATAGCTTTCTTTATTTTTACCCCTTAACAATTTTACAAATGGGAATTTTTGATAAGATTTTTGGAAAGAAAGAGCAAAAGGAAACGCTGGACCAAGGTTTGGAGAAAACCAAAGCAGGCTTTTTCGATAAAATTACCAAAGCAATTGCGGGAAAAAGTACCGTTGATGAAGAAGTTTTGGATGATTTGGAAAATGCTTTGGTGAGCGCTGATGTGGGCGTGGATACTACTGTCAAAATTATTGATGGAATTGAGAAAAGAGTGGCTAAAGATAAATATGTGAATACCAATGAACTGAACCGGATTTTAAAAGAAGAAATCCAATCTATTTTGGTAGATGCACCTCAGGATACTTCCTACATTAATTATGAACTTCCATCCGGGCATAAGCCTCATGTGATTTTGGTTGTCGGTGTAAATGGGGTTGGCAAAACAACCACAATAGGAAAGCTCGCTCATAATTTTTCTTTAGCAGGGAAATCAGTTTTGCTAGGAGCCGCGGATACTTTTCGCGCGGCTGCGGTTGACCAATTAAATATCTGGAGCGAAAGAACAAACGTTCCAATTGTAAAACATGCGATGGGTTCCGATCCCAGCGCTGTTGCTTTTGATGCGGTACAAAGCGCAGTTGCGAGAAATGCAGATGTGGTAATTATTGATACAGCGGGAAGATTGCACAATAAAATCCATCTGATGGACGAATTGAACAAAATAAAAAGATCGGTGAATAAAGCGTTGCCCGGCGCGCCTCATGAGGTGATGCTCGTGCTGGATGGAAGCACCGGACAAAATGCATTGGAACAGGCAAGACATTTTACGGCAGCAACAGAAGTATCAGCCTTAACGATTACAAAATTAGACGGCACCGCAAAGGGTGGCGTCGTTCTTGCCATTGCAGATCAGTTTAAAATTCCGGTAAAATTTATCGGCGTCGGCGAAAAAGCAACTGACTTATTGGTTTTTGATAAAAAGGAATTTGTAGATAGTTTGTTTGGAGGGGTAAAGTAGGTTTAATTTATCCCGACATTAACTACCCGCTTATTATTACGGTCCCCTAAAAAAATTACATTTTGCGTTTTACATTTTATGCGTTTTCTTTCTTTGACTCAAGATCTTTATGTCTGAAAACAGTAAAGTTGATAATAGCACTATTAATGCAATGAGTTTCCAGATAGTAAAAGAATAGATAATTGTGCGTGAAAAAATCAAAAGAAAAAAAAGAGCAAAAAAAATATTTCTATGTTTAAATACTCTCTTTTTGTTTTTAATTAAAACGAACGCGATTACAAAAGATATGGTAACTATTATTTCAAACACGACTTTACTTTTTTGAAAGAGAAATGGAGACTTAAATGTATTAACATCCTGGAGGTGTCACTTTACAATAGCTACAAGCGCAAATATAAACGCAAGCTACTGCACCAATACCACTTGTTGCTCCACTGCATAATCCTGTACATACGTAAAATGCAAAACTACAATCTGGACCCTCATCCTCAGGTGGCGCAATGATCAGCGGAGTTACAGTACCGCTATTGGCTTTCACTTTTAATTTGATTTTTTTGGCAGGAAAGAAAAGAAAATAAAAGAGAGGCGATTAACAACGTTGAGATTTTAGTCTTCATAATTACAAGTTTTGTTTGATTTTAGTTAAAGAAAATATGTCATTAAAAGATGACAATTCCAAATCTTTTATTAAAATATTGATCAACCCAAATTATATATTTTAGATACTCTAATTTTACCGGTTTATAATTTGGCGGTTTTGAAAAGTAAAAACGTAAAGCATTTAAATAAACAAACGATTTACTTGCCAGAGTGCCTAAATGAAAGTTCAAAGTTTCGAAACTAAAATCTTTAATATTTCTTCGTTTTACCGAAATGAATTCCGGTTGAGGTAATTCGTTTTTAAAAGGTTGATCGGTGAAATGGTTTATCCGTGTAATCCGAAACTTCGGATCGTGTTAAAAATTCGCGTTATCTAAAAAGAAATGAAAACAAAAAATAAAAAAGATAAAGTAAATATTATCACACTTGGTTGCAGCAAAAACATGGTGGATAGTGAAGTGTTGAGTGGTCAGTTGGCTGCTGCTGATTTTGATGTAAAACATGAAAGTAAAAAACTTGATCATAATATTGTTGTTGTAAATACCTGTGGATTTATTGACCTTGCAAAACAGGAAAGCATCAATACGATTTTAGAACAGGTAGAATTAAAGAAACGTGGAAAGCTGGATAAAGTCTATGTTACAGGCTGTCTGAGCGAGCGTTACAAACAAAACCTCGAAGAAGAAATTCCTGAAGTGGATGCTTATTTCGGAACCATGGAATTGCCTTTTTTATTGAGAAAATTCGATGTGGATTACAAAGCAGAACTTGTGGGAGAAAGATTGTTGAGCACGCCAAACCATTATGCTTATTTAAAAATTAGCGAGGGTTGCAATCGAACTTGTTCTTTTTGTGCCATTCCATTAATGCGCGGAAAACATGTAAGCCGGCCGATTGAATCTTTGGTGGAAGAAGCAAAATTATTAGTATCAAGGGGCGTCAAAGAAATTATGCTGATTGCCCAGGAACTTACTTATTACGGGTTGGATATTTATAAAAAAAGAGAATTGCCAAAATTACTTCGTTTATTGTCGGATATTCCGGGTCTTGAGTGGATCAGGCTGCATTATGCTTATCCTTCAAAATTTCCGATGGAAATTATTGACGTGATGAAAGAACGGGAAAATATTTGTAACTATCTCGATATGCCTTTACAACACGCCAGCAACAGAATGCTGAAAGCCATGAAAAGGCAAATAACGAGAGAAGAAATGGAAGATATTATCGGAGAAATAAAATACAAAATTCCGGGCATTTGTTTAAGAACCACGTTGATTGCTGGTTTCCCCGGCGAAACTCAGGATGATGTGGAAGAGTTGAAATTATTTTTAAAGAAAATGGAATTCGACCGCGTTGGAATTTTCACTTATTCTCATGAAGAAAATACTTCGGCTTATGATTTAAAAAATGATATTCCTGAAGAAGAAAAAGATAGGCGCGCACAGGAGATCATGGATGTTCAGCAGGAGATTTCTTATCAAAAAAATGAAGAGAAAGTTGGAAAAACTTTCAAAGTAATTGTTGACAAAAAAGAAGCAGGAAAATATCTCGGCCGCACAGAATTTGACAGTGTGGAAGTGGATAATGAAGTGATCATTAATTCTGAAAGAAAATTATTGCCGGGTGATTTTGTCAATGTAAAAATTACTAAAGCTTTTGATTTTGATTTGGAAGGAGAGGTGGTTTAATTACATCTTATATTTTTTCCTCAGATCACTTCTCAACAGATGCAAAGGCTCGCTGATACCGACTTTATAAATATGCGGATTATTAAAACGCTTATGTTCATCAGGCAATTGCTGCATTCTTTTTTGTACATAAGCGGCCACATCTTTTGGTTCCTGTTTTTTTAATAAAGATTTTCCATCTTTCATTATTTTTTCGAGCAACGGCTTTGCCATTTCGATATCCAGGTCCTTGCTTTTTTCGACATCGAAGGGATGGATCATTTTACCAGGAACGCTGTCCTGTTCAAGAGCAATCGCATCGGCAGCAAAACAACCTGTTTCATCGGTAAAACGATAAACCTGCTTCCGTCCTGGCAACGTCACTTTCTGAATATTTTCAGACAGTTTTATTTTGGGTTCGCCATTTATTTGGCTTAGTTTATAAACCCCATCGAGTGCCGCATCTGGTTGCCCCGTTGCGAGACTGGTACCTACGCCAAACGAATCTATCGGCGCTTTTTGTTCCAGTAAGCTTTTTATTAAATATTCATCCAGCTGATTAGAAACTACAATCTGCACATCGCGCAAACCAGCATCATCCAGCATTTTACGCCCTCTTTTAGAAAGATATGCAAGGTCGCCGCTGTCGAGCCTGATTGCCTGAAGATGATGGCCTTTTTCTTTCATTTCCTTTGCAACTTTTATGGCATTGGGAATGCCACTTTTCAAAGTATCATATGTATCTACGAGCAAGGTGCAATTGTTCGGTTCAGCATCTGCAAATTTTCTAAAAGCAACTAATTCGTTTTCCTGGCTTTGAATGAAAGAATGCGCCATTGTACCCACCGCTTTTATATCAAATTTTTTTGCAGCATACATATTGGAAGTGCTGTCAAAACCACCGGCTATTGCTGCCCGGCTTGCCGAAATTCCGCCTAATCCCTGCGCTCTTCTCAAGCCGAATTCGCTCAAATGTCGGTTGCCCGCTGCATATCTCATCCTGGCAGCTTTTGTAGCAATCAACGATTGAAAATTGAGATAATTTAATAATAATGTTTCTATAATTTGGACTTCAGCAAGGCCGCCCTCCACTTCCATCAAAGGCTCCAGCGGAAATGCAATTTCTCCTTCCTGCATCGAACGAATCGTTCCTTTAAAACGAAATGCTTCCAGCCATGACAAAAAATCTTTATTAAATCCTTGTTTATGTAACCAATCGATTTCATCAGAATTAAAATACAGCGTTTCAATAACCGGCAACAGTTCACCTAATCCACAAAAGATTACATAACCACCGCCAAAAGGTAATTTTCTAAAAAAATAATCAAAACAGGCAGGCTCATCCTGTTTTTTTTCTTTAAAATATGCCTCGGCCATTGCCAGTTCATACATGTCTGTATAAAGCCCGGAATTGGTGTGAATGGTAAAGTTATTTTCTTGCATAATGATAAATGTAGGTTTTTTTTCAGGATGCATTTTTATTAAAAAAGGAAAATAGGAATATCACTTATTTGTTTGTTCACTGTATTAACAATTCAACCGGTAAATTATTTATTCAAGCAGTTTTTCTATAATTCAAAATTGCCCAGGTATTTAACACGACAGCAAACAAAGCTATTTTCCATAGTTGCGGCAAAATATCTTTCCAGCCGCTGCCTTTTAGAATAACCATCCGCATTACATCAATCATGTAGCTTAATGGATTGAACCGCGCTATTACTTTTGCCCAACCGGGCATGCTTTCGATCGGTGTAAATAATCCACCCATTAAAATGAAGATCATCATAAAGAAAAACATAATAAGCATGGCTTGCTGCTGTGTATCAGAATAAGTGGAAATGAGCAAACCAAAACCAAGAACTGCCAACAGAAACAACCAGATAAATCCATACAAGACGAAAATATTTCCCAATGGAACGATTTGATAAACCAGCCAGCTAATGAGTAAACCGATGGTGAAAACTACATTGGCCAAAATCCAGAATGGAATCAATTTACCTAAAATAAAATATTGTTTTTTTATCGGTGTCACATTGATTTGCTCAATAGTACCGACTTCTTTTTCTTTTACAATATTCAGGGCAGTAAGAAATCCGCCAACCATTGTTACCAGGATTGCAAGAATGCCAGGTACCATAAAAATGCGATAATTTAAAAAAGGATTGAACCAATTGGACGATGTGATGTCTATAATGGGCGGCAAATTATTTCCTTTTCCCTGCTGCCATTGTAATCGGATATCGCTGTTGAAATTTCCAATAATCTGGGTTAAATAAGCGCCGCCCAGCCCGGCTTTCGTTCCATTGATGGCATTTACAGCAATAAAAACTTTTTGCTCATTTTTACGCACCAGGTTTCTTTCAAATCCTTCGGGAATTTCTAAAATCAAATCTGCCTTGTCAGATTCTATTAATTGAAAAGCATTTTTGAATGAAGCATTATATCCCTGCAATCTGAAATATCCGGAGGTGGTAATTTTCGAAATTAATTTTTGAGAAAAAGAAGAATGGTCATGGTCAACCACAGATAAATTAATATCTTTTACATCGTAATTTGCCGCCAATGGCAAAATCAATAATTGCATTACCGGCATCACCATTATCATGATGAGTATTGTCCGGTTCCGGAAGATTTGTTTAAATTCTTTTCGCAATAAAAATTTAATCGTCCTCATTGCATCCTGATTTTAAAGCTTTTTAAACTCAATAAAAATAAAACCAACATGATGCCGGCAAGAATCAAAGTCTCTTTCCAGATTATTGAAAATCCAACGCCTTTTATCATGATTGATTTTACAATAATGTAAAACCATTTCGAAGGAACAATATTGGAAATAATCTGTAAGGGAACCGGCATGTTTTCTATGGGAAACATGAAGCCGCTGAACAGCACCGTTGGCAACAGCATTCCCATCAATGATACCAACATTGCAGCTTGTTGTGTATTTGTTTTGATAGAAATAAAAATGCCCAACGTGAGACAGGTAATGATAAATAAAGTGCTTTCGGCAAATAATAACAATAAACTTCCATTAACCGGAACGCCCAAAACATAAACGCTCAGAAGAAGAATGGATGCCAGATTTATTAATGATAATAATAAATAAGGAACCGCTTTTGCCAATATTACTAAAACGGGTTTGAACGGTGAAACCAATAATATTTCCATCGTACCGGTTTCTTTTTCTTTTACAATAGAAATCGCCGTCATCAATACGCAAACGAGCATAAGTACCAATGCCATTACCCCCGGTACAAAATTGGGAGCGCCCTTTAGCTGCGGGTTGTAGAGCATTCTGATGTCCGGAATAATTTGAAACGGAACCGAAAATGTCTTATTCAAACGGGATTGGTAATCCTGGATAATAGCCGATAGATAATTGGTTAAGGTCGTTGCAAGGTTTGGGTCAGAGGCATCAGCAATGATTTGAATTTGTGCTTTATTCAAATGCATTAAATCATGATTAAAGTTTGCCGGAATAACTATGGCCACATGAATAATACCCTTTTTAAAGGCCGGTTCTATCTGCTTATCATCACTGGTTATTTGTTCTAATTGGAAGTATTTACTTGCCGCAATTTCTGAAATTATTTTCCCCGATGAAACATCTTTGGCATTGTCTACTACTAATATTTTTGTATTTTTTACTTCGTTCGAAAGTGCAAAGCCAAAGATTAGAATCTGCATTACAGGCATGCCAAACAGTATCAGCAACGTGCGTTTATCACGCAGAACGTGGTAGAATTCCTTTTTTACAAATGCCATGAACTGTTTCATTTTTGTCGTTTCAAAAACTGTTTTTGCCGAAATATCAGGTGTGCATTACAATCTCTTATTAATTCACCATTCTGTTTCTGAAATTCAACAGGATGTAGCAAGAATAAGAAATTGATAAACGCACAATTCACAATTCACCATTCACAAATCACCTCTATTCAACTCTCTTCGCTCCCCTTGCCAATTCATAAAATACTTCGTCCATCGAATGGGTATTGAATTGTTTTTTAAGGTTTTCCGGAGAATCCAATGCTTCTATTTTCCCATCGACCATTATAGAAATGCGGTTGCAGTATTCTGCTTCATCCAGATAATGGGTGGTAACAAAAATGGTTACTCCTTTATCCGAGGCCGCATAAATCAGATCCCAGAACTGCCGGCGTGTCAGCGGGTCCACACCACCTGTTGGTTCATCTAAAAAAACGATTTTCGGTTCATGTAATAATGCCACAGAAAATGAAAGCTTTTGTTTCCAGCCCAAAGGCAACGAAGCCACTAATTTTTTCGCTTCGTTCTGTAAACCAAGACTGGTAATGAGTTCATCGCTTTTTGTTTTTATCTGTGCATCGCTCAAACCATATATTCCCCCGTAAAAACTGATATTTTCCAACACGGTTAAATCTTCATACAATGAGAATTTCTGGCTCATGTAACCAATATTCTTTTTGATGTTTTCTGTTTGTTTATAAACATCAAACCCCGCAACAGTAGCACTTCCGGATGTGGGTTTGGATAATCCAATCAACATCCGCATCGCTGTAGTTTTTCCGGCTCCGTTCGCTCCAAGAAAACCAAATATTTCTCCGTTATACACTTCAAACGTGATTTCATTTACAGCAGTAAAATCGCCGAAACGCTTGGTGAGCTTATTTGTGTTTATAACTACTTCCCGCATTTTTATTTTAATAGCTTAATAAAATAATCTTCAACCGATGCCTTTATTGGTTTTATTTCAATGCTTTCAAGCCCTGCCTGTTGCAAATAATTTTT
>JAICYZ010000058.1 GCA_025933935.1 Chitinophagaceae bacterium | reverse complement strand
GTAAGACAAAATAGTGAAATAAACGTGGTGAAGCCTGCACAAACGGTAAGGGAATTGAAGCCGGAAAGAAGAGACGAATAAAGAATTGAAAACAACAAAACAAATCAAAGCACGTTCATTTGGACGTGCTTTTTTATATAAATGAAAAACAGGAATCGCCTTTATTTGTTGCCTTGCCGGCCTTAAGATATCCATCATTTATATTTACTCCAATACGTTTCATTTTTCTTTTTTAAAGCAATGAATAAGTAGTTTTTGCTTATTTTGTGCCTTAAAATATTTGAAATTTTATGTGTGGAATAGTTGGTTATATAGGGCCGAGAGAGGCGTATCCCATTATCATCACCGGGCTGAAAAGACAGGAATATCGTGGTTATGATAGCACCGGCGTTGCGTTAATTAATCAAAATGGTTTAGAGGTTTTTAAGAAAAAAGGAAAGGTCGCCGAACTGGAAGAGTCGTTAATCGGTAAACCAGTAAATGCGCATATCGGCATAGGGCACACACGCTGGGCTACTCACGGCGAACCAAGTGATGTGAATGCGCATCCGCATAAAAGCAACAACGGAAAACTTGCGATGATCCATAATGGCATTATTGAAAACTATGCGCAATTAAAAGCCGAATTGATTAAAAAGGGCTACACTTTTAAAAGCGAAACCGATACAGAAGTGCTGTTGAATTTTATAGAAGATATTCAAAAAAACATTGAATGTCCGTTGGAAGAAGCGGTGAGAATCGCGCTGAAAAGAGTTTCCGGCGCTTATGTTATTTTGTTGCTTGACGCAAATAATCCAGACACTATTATCGCAGCGCGAAAAGGAAGTCCGCTGGTAATCGGTATAGGAAAAGACGAACATTTCCTTGGCTCAGATGCGACACCTATGCTCGAATACACGAAAGAAGTTGTGTATGTAAATGATTATGAAATTGCTATTATAAAAGCCGACGAGCTTATTCTAAAAAACCTGGGTAACGAAAGACAAATGCCTTATATCAGCAAACTGGATATCGAACTGGCAGCGATAGAAAAAGGTGGTTTTGATCATTTCATGCTCAAAGAAATTTACGAGCAACCTGCAACCATTTATGATTGCCTTCGTGGAAGATTAGATGCAGAAAAGGGGACCATTACCATGAAAGGTATTGAGGATCATATTGAAGCGCTGATCCATGCTCCCAGGTATATTATTATTGCCTGTGGTACCAGTTGGCATGCGGCCTTGGAAGCGGAATATATTATTGAAGAACTGTGCCGCATTCCGGTAGAAGTGGAATACGCGTCGGAATTCCGTTACAGAAATCCGATCATTAATAAAGGTGATGTGATTATTGCCGTTTCCCAAAGCGGCGAAACAGCCGATACTTTGGTCGCAATAGAAAAAGCCAAACAACAGGGGGCTTTTATTTTTGGAATCGTAAATGTCGTTGGTTCTTCCATCTCCCGTGTTTCTGATGCAGGCGCTTACACGCATGCAGGGCCGGAAATAGGCGTTGCATCTACCAAAGCCTTTACGGCGCAATTGGCTGTATTAATGATGATTGCATTAAAAATCGCAAAGGAAAAAGGAACGATTGAACAATCAAGATACAGCGAACTTTTAGTAGAATTGGAAAATATTCCGGAAAAAGTAGCTGCGATTTTAAAAGATGGAAACCTGATAAAGCCGATTGCAGAAAAATATAAAGATGCGATAAATGCACTTTATCTGGGGCGCGGGTATAATTTCCCAATTGCGCTGGAAGGTGCATTAAAACTGAAAGAAATCTCTTACATCCACGCAGAAGGCTATCCGGCAGCAGAAATGAAACACGGCCCAATTGCACTGGTTGATAAAAATTTGCCTGTCGTTTTTGTAGCTACAAAAGATGAATATCATGCAAAAATCGTAAGCAATATCCAGGAAATAAAAGCCCGAAAAGGAAAAGTGATCGCCATCATTACAGAAGGAGATGATATTATTCCTTCCATGGCTGACGATGTATTTTTTGTGCCACCAGCAAATGAAGTGGTAGCGCCACTTTTAAGCGTTATTCCTCTGCAATTGCTTTCTTATTATATTGGTATTGCCAAAGGTTGTGACGTGGATAAGCCAAGAAACCTGGCAAAGTCGGTAACTGTCGAATGATGCAATCGTCAGTACCGGATTTTTTAATGATAATGACTTACCTGTTAAGTTAAATTAAATGTATTTAGAAATATAAATTCGACTTATTTCTCCTTTTACTGAAAATAAAATTGCTGGCGATTCCCTATTTGGTAAATCATTTGCCGAAAAAATGACGTACCTTAAATGCATTTCATTTTACCCAAAAAACATTTCACATGTATAAAGATGCAACAACAGAAGAGATTGATATAGCGATGGAAGCAGCATGGAAGGCGTTTCATGAATATAGAAATATTTCTTTAAAAGCAAGAGCAGAATTTATGCGAATGATAGGAACAGAATTAGAAAATAACGCTGATGAATTAATTAAGACGGCAACGCGGGAAACCAATTTGCCTGAACCGAGATTACAGAGTGAGCTGTCACGAACCGTCTTTCAATTGAATCAATATGGAGAAGCAGGTGAAAGAGGAAAATGGCTGGAAGCAACTATAGACACAGCCAATAATGATAAAAAAACGCCGACACACGATATCCGCAAAATGCTGGTTCCGTTGGGGCCCGTGGTTGTTTTTGGTGCCAGCAATTTTCCCTTTGCTTATTCTACTGCAGGTGGCGATACGGCCTGTGCGTTTGCTGCCGGATGCCCTGTTATCGTAAAAGCACATCCTGCTCATGCTGAAACTTCCGAAATGGTGGCAAATGCAATTTTAAAAGCAGCAGAGAAATGCAAAATGCCAAAAGGAATTTTTGCCCACATTCACGGCGCTTCAGTGGAAGTTGGAAAATCTTTGGTAATGCACAACCGCACAAGCGCAGTGGGTTTTACCGGATCCTTTGCAGGTGGAAAACAGTTGTTCGATTGGGGAAATCAAAGAAAAATTCCCATTCCTGTTTTTGCAGAAATGGGAAGTACCAACCCGGTATTTCTATTGCCTGAAAAATTAAAGCAATCAAGTGAAGAAATAGCAAAAATGTATGCTGCTTCTATTACGCAAAGTGTCGGACAGTTTTGTACCAATCCCGGTTTGATTATTGGAATTGAAAGTGAAGAATTGGAAATATTTGTTGGTTTACTGGGAAAAGAAATTCAAAAGATTTCGCCTGCAAAAATGCTTCATCCTGGGATAGCAAAAGCATTTGGAGAGAAAAGAAATAATGCTTTGCAACAAAAGAATGTAACAATGGTTTCCAGTTCGGAGACTGCTGCAAAAGAAAATGAGGGTACACCGACGATTGCAACTACAAAAGGAGAAACTTTTCTTGCAAATCCGGTTCTGCACCAGGAAGTTTTCGGTCCTTTTTCACTAGTTGTTTCTTGTAAGGATTTGAAAGAAATGATTGAAGTGGCAGGAAACCTCGAAGGACAATTAACTTCCACGGTGATGGCAACGGACAACGATTTTATTAGGAATACGGAATTAATAGATGCTATAAAAGATATCTGCGGAAGATTTATCCTGAACGGTGTACCAACCGGCGTGCAGGTATGCCTAAGTATGCAGCATGGAGGTCCGTATCCTGCTACGACCGATTCGCGTTTTACTTCTGTGGGAGCAGATGGAATCAAACGGTTTGCAAGGCCGGTTGCTTTTCAAAATTGGGATAATAAATTCCTGCCTGATGTCTTAAAAAATGAAAACCCGCTGAATATCTGGAGAGTCGTGAATAATGAGATTACGAGAGATAAAATTCAGAATGTGTGAAAAGTGAATGGTGAATTGTTAATAGTGAATTGTGAATAATGAATCGATAGAACCTTCAACTTTCAACCTTTCACCTTTCAAACTTTCAACCTATCCAGCGAGATTTTTCTTGTGTATTTTACTCCTGATAAAAAGGCTATTGATGCTTTTATTTTCATAAGCATTCCGAATCGCTATCGCAAAAAGATCTGCAACTGATACGACCTTTATTTTATCAATCCTCTTTTTTAATGGTATCGTATTGCACACCACCAATTCTTCCAGTACGCTGTTTTCAATATTTTGATAAGCGCCGTTGCTCAGTACCGGATGTGTGCAAAAAGCCCTAACGCTTCGCGCGCCTTTGTCCAATAACAAAGCCGCACTTTTGCAAAGCGTGCCGCCGGTGTCACAAATGTCATCTATCAATACAATGTTTCTATCCGTTACATCCCCAATCACTACCATGCTGGCAATTTCATTCGCTCTCTTCCGATGCTTGTCGCAAATCACCATATCTACTTCGAAATAACTGGCGATCTCTCTGATCCGGTTTGCGCTTCCTACATCCGGGGCGGCAAAGGTGAGATTTTCCAGATTCAGGTCTTCGATGTAAGGAATATAAATTGCCGATGAATCCAGGTGATCTACCGGAATGTCAAAATAACCCTGGATTTGGGGAGCATGCAAATCCATTGTGATTACCCGATCAGCGCCGGCAGCAACGATCATATTAGCGACCAGTTTGGAGCCAATTGCCACACGCGGTTTATCTTTTCTATCCTGGCGCGCATAGCCATAGTACGGAATCACAGCGATTACTTTATAAGCAGATGCACGTTTGGCTGCATCAATCATCAGCAGTAATTCCATTAAGTTATCAGTAGGTGCAAAGGTGCTTTGAATCAAAAAAACAAACTGGCCGCGAATACTTTCCAAATATTCCACTCCAATCTCCCCATCACTAAATTTTTGAATATTTATTTTGCCCAAAGGTTCTCCGAATCTTAAAGCAATTTGTTTCGCCAGATACTGTGAACCGGTTCCCGAAAAGATTTTTACATTAGGATGCATATAGAAATAATTGTGAAGCAAATAATTAGTTTGGCGAAATTATAATTAATATTTTTGGAAATAAACTGAAAGTCATGGAAAGTCCTAACAATTCTTCCACCTCTATCAAAAACTGGGCAATAGATGACCGTCCGCGCGAAAAACTTTTAACTAAAGGAAAAGAAAGCTTGAGCGACTCCGAACTTCTGGCCATTTTGATAAACTCAGGAAGCGGAAAGGACAGCGCCATTGATGTGGCGAAAAAAGTTTTGGCCCTCGGGAAAAATAACCTGGACGAATTGGGCAAAATTTCTATAAAAGAAATGATGACGGTAAATGGAATTGGTGAAGCAAGGGCGGTGACGCTGGTGGCGGCTCTCGAATTGGGAAGAAGAAGGCATGGTACCGAAAACCTGTTGAAAACGCGTTTAACTTCGAGCGGGCAGCTTGCTGCTTTTTTAAAAAGTTCTTTAAAAGATTATCCTTATGAAGTTTTTGCCATCGTCTTTTTAAACAAATCCAACAAGGTCAAACATTTTGAAGTAATGAGCAAAGGCGGGATCAATCATACGATCGTGGATCCCAGAATCATTTTTTTAAAAGCCCTGGAGGTGCAGGCCACTTCAATGGTTCTTTGTCATAATCATCCTTCAGGAAGCCTGCGCCCAAGTAGGGCTGATGAAGAAATTACTGCCAGGCTAAAGAGCGCCGGAAAACTGCTTGATATAGAAGTGGTGGATCATCTCATCGTGAGTGATGAAGGATATTACAGCTTTGCCGATGAAGGAATGATGTGACTCTACAGCGAACAAAGAAATATGTGTTTTTCCTGTTTTTTATTACAGTTTTTATTTTACAAAATGACTCAACCGGATCGATGTATTACCCTTTAAAATTTAAAGGCACATCTATACGCAAACCAAAATTTCTGCCCATATTATAAATACCGTTATGACCTGTAAAATTATTCGGATATGGTTCAAAATATTTCAAGCGGTTCAGGCCCGATTGATAAGCGACGTTGAACAAATTATTTCCAAAGAAAGAAATATTAAACATCGGTTTCCCTTTTTTGTTCAAAATATCCGAGCCCATTCCGGCATTGAATAACTGGTAACCAGCAGTGGGAGTTTCCGTATTATTTTGAAGGTAAACTCGGTCTTGTTTTGCATAAATTTCAAACTGCACTTTTACAAAAGCATTCGACAAAATGCTTCCGGCTTTTTTAATGTTTGCCCGTAACTCAGACATGGTGTGCAACGGTGGAATAAAAGGCAAATATTTTGCGCTGTCTGAAACTTTTCCCAAACCTGCAACACCTTTATTTGTTGCATAAACAACAGAAAGAGAATTTTCAAAGTGCAGCCAATCCCATGGATGTGGATGAATGTCAACACTTAATTCGCCCCCATATAAATTCGCTTTTGCCGCTACAAACTTGAAAGTCTGATTTCCAGGTACAATCACTGAATCCTGTCCGAGTCGGTTTTCCAGCTTCTCATTGTAAATGTAATTTTGAATATCATTATTGAAAACATCCGCATTAACCGTTACGTGCGTTGAATTAAATTCAACTCCCAGGTCTTCCTGCAAACTGAATTCCGGCTTGAAATCCGTATTTCCAATCTGGTACATATTCGTTCCGGGATGTACACCGTTAGATGATATTTCAGAAATATTCGGCGCTCTGTAACCCCTGCCTATGTTAGCTTTGATGCTAAACTGGTTATCGATCTTATAAGAAAGGCCAAAGCTTCCGCTGGCTCCGGAAAAAGTATTTTTGTAAGAAGAGAATGGATGTTCAGCGCCGGTTGTATCAGAGCCGGTAACGACATGCTCAAATCCGGTAACAGGATTGCTCGTCGTATATAATCCGGCGCTGCTAAAATTTCTTACGTCGTACCTGACTCCGCCTGCAATTTCAAGATTTCCCAACATTTTTTTAGCATAAATGAAGGGGCCAAAATCAAATTGATGATAAGATGGGATAATAAATTCTGTGCCACTGGTTACATCATTATTCTGATACATGCCATTTATTCCGGTTGTTACACTGAAGCCTTTTGACTCGTGAAAATAATATTTCGCATCATAAGTATACGTATTCAATTTTAGATATAATCCCGGAACCTGCACTTCAGGATGGCTGAATTCCCTGCGAATATCTCTTTGAAAAGCGAGACCGAGCGTCAATCTTCCACCGCCAATTAAAAAACTATTTGAATTGTAAACTGTATAATGCTGCACGCTTTGATGCAATGCTGAGATTTTATAAGAACTTAATTCTTCATCATTCACGATTGGCCGGTAGGTATCAGCTTCTGTAATTTGTTTTGTAAATTTTCGCGTTGCAGAATCCCTGCTTCCATCAGGAATTTCCTGCAGGTCGTTATACATGGAAACACCTAGCCGGCTATAACCCCAATTTTTGTTTACGCCAATATTTGCCGAAGCATCGGTTTCCGCGAAGCCTGTGTTATATACTCTTCCATCATATTTGTTTTTGTAATTCGTAGCCATTTTATGCGTAAACGTTCCACCCCACGTTATATCGTTGGTGTGCCCGGCTACATTCGCAGAATTTTCTATCAACCTGTTATTCGTTTGATATTCCGTAAGAACATTGCCAATTATTTTCCCTTGTGCAGGAGGATTTGCAGGTAGCAGATTTATCACACCGGCCAACGCATCGGAGCCATAGGTCAGGCTTGCCGGACCTTTTACTACTTCCACTTTGCCGACAGTATTTTCATCAACTTCCACTCCATGTTCATCGCCCCATTGCTGCCCTTCCTGCCTGATGCCATCATACAAAGTAAGAATTCTATTAAATCCCAGGCCACGAATGAATGGTTTTGACACGTTGGGGCCTGTAGTCACTTCACTGATCCCCGGCACTTTTGCAACCGCATCAATAATGTTTGTACTCAGGTTTTGTTGCAGAAATTGTTTGTTAATAGAAACAATCGGAATGGGATTCCTTTTGATAGAAGTAGCTTTCGAAGAACCGGTAATGACGATCTCGCTTTCTTCGGTTACAGCAATTCTCATTGCAAAATTTTCTATTTTATTTTCATTAAAATAAATGTTCTTAACAATGGTTTTATAGCCAATGTATTTTATTTCAACAACATAACTTCCTGAAGGAATATTATTGATTCGGTAATTTCCAGTTGAATCAGAAACATCACCTTTTCTAAGGTCAGAAATATAGATCGAAGCGCCGGAAAGCGTAGCTCCTGAAGTATCTGTAACCTTTCCCGAAAGAGAATAACGGGAAGTGTTCTTTTGAGCATTAACAGCAAAAGGTATGAATGAATACGTGCTTATTATAATTGTAAAAAGAAATATTTTCATCGGTGAAATTTTATGAGGCAATTCATTTATTGAATGAATTCGGATAATCTATAATAAAAGAAATACGCTTTTATTACTTTAAATGGAATGGAAAAAAAGATAAAGATTATGCCTCGGATGGTGGCCCTCTCAGTCCAAAAGAAAAAGATTGAGAAAATGGTAGTTTACAAATTCCGGCAAAGGTAAACTCAGTAAAAGCCGGAGAAACAGGATTGATTGTAACTGCACTTTGAATCGTGTAAGGCGCTATCACCACATTGCTTTCGCAATGACAATTGATGCCCGCAACATTCAGTTGCGGCTTGTTTGAATCCGTTAAAGTTTTGCTTACAAAATCGGTGTGGTTTGCAAATAGCTTGTGTAAATACTTTGTTGGCGTATTGCTCAATGCAAAAATTGCCAGCAAAACAATGGCGAAAGATTTTTTTATATGAATGCCTTGATTCATTCCCATTTGTGAATTTGCAAAGATAGGATTTTCTTCTTAATATGTTTCTTATTAACAGTTAAATAAAATTTAGAGTAACACGCAAATTCGTATTATTTGTTTGTTTACTGAAGACTGAATAATCTTTTACTGCAAACAGAATAAATAAAAAGGGCGTATTTATTTATCTTACATCTTCAATTGCTCAAAAATGGCTCAGCAAAAAAAAGCTCCTGTCAGAAGAAATAAATTCTTAAAATTTTTATCGATACTCGGTCCCGGACTTACAACAGGCGCTGCTGATGATGATCCATCGGGCATTGCTACTTATTCTCAAACAGGCGCCCAGTTTGGTTATGCGCAATTGTGGACGGCCTTTTATATGCTGCCTTTTATGATGGGCGTGCAGGAAGCGTGCGCAAGAATTGGAATGGTAACCGGTAAAGGAATCGCGGCGATCGTAAAAGAAAATTATAATCGCTTCGTTTTGTATGGGGTCGTTTTTCTTGTTGTGATTGCAAACATCATCAACATTGGCGCCGATATTGGGGCGATGGCGGCAGCCGCAAAATTGTTAGTCCCATTCCCTTTCATCGTATGGACTTTGATTTTTACTGCAAGCATTTTAATCCTTGAAATATTTACAACATACAAAGTATATGCGAAAATATTAAAATGGCTGGCGCTTTCTTTGCTCGCATATCCGCTTACAGTTTTTATTGTAAAAATGCCATGGCTGACAGTTCTCAAGGCAACTTTTATTCCTCACATTGAATTCAATTTTGCATTCTTCTTTATTATTACCGGCGTGCTCGGCACCACCATTTCTCCTTACATGTTTTTTTGGGAAACCTCACAGGAAGTAGAAGAAGTGAAAGAAAAAAGGCTCATAAAACACGGAACCCCGTCAATCAGGAAAAGCCACATTCACACCATGCGCATTGATAACAATGCCGGCATGATCATTTCTGAAATTACTACATGGAGTATCCTGGTGGTTGCGGGAACGGTATTGCATAACAGCGGCGTGAGAGACATCAAAACCGCTGCTGACGCAGCTAAGGCACTTGAACCACTTGTTCATTCTTTCCCTCATGCCGGATATTTGTCTAAATTCATTTTTTCAATTGGTATTATCGGACTTGGATTTTTGGCAGTTCCCATTCTTTCAGGTTCTGCTGCTTATGCAGTTTCAGAAGCTGTAAACTGGAAATCGGGTCTGAATTTAAAACTCAAAAGAGCGCATGGCTTTTATGGTGTAATCACCATTGCAACCATCATCGGTTTGATCATCAACTTTGTTGGAATTAACCCTGTAAAAGCGTTGGTATATTCCGCCGTTTTGAATGGCGTAGCAGCGGTTCCACTCATTTTTTTGATTATCAGGATTTCTGTCAATGATAAAATTATGGGCAAATATAAAAGCGGTTTGCTCTCAAAAATTATTTTATGGATCACTTTTCTGGGAATGGCAGCAGCGGCAATTGCCATGTTTCTGATGTTGGGGAAGTGACGTGAAAGCCTCAATTCAATGTTCAAAGCGGCGTCGTCCTTTAAGCATCGCCGGCATATTATTTGAGATTTCAAACAAATGAAATGGCACATTGGATGTTCTGGTTTTTATTACAAACATTGGAAAGAGATTTTTTATCCCAAAGGTGTTCCCCAAAGATTGTGGTTTGAATATTATTCCCAGCATTTTAATACGCTTGAATTGAATGTAACTTTTTACCGGTTTCCTGAATTAGCGGTTTTTAAAGGCTGGTACGAAAGAAGCAGCCCTGATTTTTCTTTTTCTGTAAAAGCGCCAAGACTCGTAACACATTTTAAAAAGATGAATCAATGTGAACAATTATTGACCGATTTTTATGCAAGAGTTTCAGAAGGCCTGAAGGAAAAAGCCGGTTGTGTTTTATTTCAGTTTCCACCCAAGTATGCTTATACAGCGGAGCGGTTGGATAAAATAATCAAGAACCTCAATCCTCGATTTCCAAATGTAGTAGAATTTAGAAACAGCAGTTGGTGGAATGAAGAAGTGTACGCAACTCTTGGCGAAAATAACATCACTTTTTCCGGAATGAGCCATCCGAAATTGCCTGAAACAATTGTCGAAAATACACCATTACTTTATTACAGAATGCATGGCGTACCGAATTTATACAGTTCGCCTTACTCGTTGACTTATTTGAAAAATATGGTGGCAACGATACAATCTTCTAAGAAAATAAAAAACGCCTTTATATATTTTAATAATGATATTGGAGGTAATGCAGTTAAAAATGCGGAAGAGATGCTGGCAATGGTTTGAAGAGTAGATGAAAAGTTTTGAGGAACATAGAAGCTTAGAGGAGCTGAAATTGTTCAGAATTTTCAACAACGGATCACGATTATTTTATAAAAATTAAAGTTAGCAAGCATGAATACAACTAAAATAAAAACCGCGTTGATGAGCGCTTTACAATTATTGAATCATGAAATAGTAACGGAAATTACGCAGGAAACGAAAGATGAATACCTGCGGGTGATTAACGAAATCGTGGACGCTTTAAGAGAATTTGATTAAGCAGCTATAATTTTTCCATAGCTTTTAAGTTTGATCCTGCTGTAGCCGCCGGCTTGCTTGCTCACTTCTATTTGCGCGCCAATTCTGTCTTTCAGGGCTTCCACGTGTGAAATAATTCCGATCATTTTTCCACTTGCCTGCAGGTTTTCGAGTGCTGAAATAGCGATATCCAACGTGTCGGAATCAAGTGTTCCAAATCCTTCATCAATGAATAAAGACCGTATCTGTACTTTGCGGCCGGCGAGATCCGATAATCCCAAAGCAAGAGAAAGACTAACCAAAAAACTTTCGCCTCCGGAAAGCGTAGCCATCGGACGAGCTACATCCGCCTGGTAATGATCTACAATTTGCAATTCCAGATCCTTCTCGGCCGATTTTAAAATCGTATATCGGTCACTTAATTTTCGCAAATGCCGGTTTGCCAATTCTGTAAGCCTTGCTAATGTTAACCCTTGTGCAAAGCGGCTGAATTTTTTTCCATCAGCAGAGCCGATTAAAACACATAATTGATTCCAGCGGTTAAATTCTTTTTTTTGCGATTCGATTTGTGAAGCGATTGAGTCAAACCTGCTAGCGGCTTCAGTATCGAGTCTTAAAATTGTTTTTTGTTCACCGATCGTTTGATTCAATACTGTAATTTTTTGCTCAGCTTCATTACACACAATTACCAGTGCATCTTCTGTTTCATTTGTGATCTTTTTCTCAGTTTCTTTGTGATATTCCTCAGTTGTATTTTTTAACACTCCTGCAATAGCATTAATTTGTGATGCAATTTTTTTCTGTAAAATCTCAATATCTGTCGCTACTTCGTCCGGTAAAATATGTTTTTGTAATTCTTCAATAGAATGAATACCAGAATTTTTTAATTTGGAAATTAATGTATCTGAAAAAGCATTCTTTTCTTCCAGGTTCCTTTGAAGTGATTTTTGATTTTCTTTCAATTTCACCTGGAACTCCTTTACCAGTGCCTCTTTAAATTTTAAAATCTCAGCATTTTTTTCTTTTCTCTCAATTAGCTGAACAATATTTGCATTCATCCGGCTTCGTTCTGCCGAAGGATCTTTATCACCAAATAGGTTCTGTCGTTCTTTTATTTTTGTGTTATAGACACATTCCTCTGTTTCAAGATTTTCTTTCAACTTCTTTTCATTTTCAAACGCTTCTTTTTCTTTTGAAATAAAATTCTGGTAATCTTTTTCCAGCGCCGCAAAAACGATATTTTGCTTTTGCTCTTCCCTCAAGCATTTTACAAAAAGCTCTGATCTTTTTATTAATTCCGTCGCTGTTTTTTCAAGATTTTCTTTTTCAAACTTTTTACCATATTTAAAAAGAAAAACTGTTGCCTGATGAATAAATTGATCTCTTTTTTCTGAAATTTCACAAATACTTTGAACGAGTTTTTCTTTGATATCCTGCAATGATTTCAACTGTGCTTCTGCCAAAGAAATCTTATTCGTGTTTCTTAATTGTTCCTGCTTGTTCTGGCCGATAAATTCGTCAATTGCCGCAACTTTCTTTTGAACCGTTTTTATTTTTAAAATTTTATTCTGAACGAATTCAAGATTTTGCTGGTATTGATTTAAAATGTTCACAATAATGGACAATTCAGTAATAGCAATGGTTTCAGCGATGCTTTCGGCATTCAAATGAAAATCATCTTTTATTTCCGCAATAGTTGTTTCTATTTGCGCTCCATCTTTTTGTAATCCTTCTTTTTTATTTTCCCACTTATTGATTTCATTGTTTTTCTCATTCCATTTTTTCACGAGTTCCGCTAATTTCTTTTCGTGGTTATCCCTGTTCGATTCTGCATGTGTAATTTTATAATTGTTATCGTTATGATAAGGATGTTCTAATGAACCACACAACGGACAAGGCTCTTCGGGTTTTAATTGCTGCCGGTCTGCATCATATTTTTGAATCCGTATTTGCAATTCTACAAGCTTTTGTAAATCATGCAAATGATTTTCTGCAGCTTCTTTTTCTTTTGATAAAAAGTCAATTTCTTTCTTTCCTTTTTCAATATTTTTTTCCGTTTCTGTCAGTTCATTTTGAATGCGCTGAATGCGTTCCTGGTTTTTTTGATATTCTTCAGCCAACCTTTTTTGTTCTTTTAATAAACCAATCACAACAGGAAAATCTTTTTCGTTTGATTCAAGTTCTTCCAACGATTTTCCTTCAAGTTCCCTTTCTGTTTCCAAATACAAATCCTGCTTATTTGTTTGTTTGCCGGCTTCTATCTCTTCCAGTTTTTCTTTCACAGCAAAAAAAGCATGGAGATTGTTTTTTTGTGTTTCTAAATTATCTTCATTTTCCTGCAGTTCTTTATTCAAGCGGCTTACAGCTTTTTCAGATTCAATCAGCGCGTTTTTTAATTGAAGAAAGTCAGGCAATTCTTTCTCAAGCGTTTCATCTTTTAAATTTTCATTTTTCCATTTGTTTATCTTTTCAATTTTTTCAACACAGTCATCAAACAATTGCTTTTTTGCCTTGAGCTCTTGCTTTGTTTTATTTAAATTATCTGTTGCTTCTGCAAGTTGATCTTTTGATTTGTTTAGTTGTTCTTTTAATGATTTCAGTTCTGCATCTTTTCTTGTTACTTCTTCAAAAAGCGGCAGTGCTGCTGATAATTCTTCCTCTGCGTTTTTATGATACCTGACTGATTTTATATTTTCGTCCGTCAAATCTTTCATTGATTTTTCTAACTCAGGTAATTGGCCGGTTAATTTAGAAATCTCATTTTGTAATTCAATCTGCTTCTTCTCACACATATTTATTTCAGCCAAGGCGGGTTTATGTACGATGGCCTTCTGATGTGATTGCAATCTTTCAAATTCAGCTTCATTTTCCTTCTCAGTTATTTTTAATTGCTGCAATTGATTTTCATAATCAACTTTTTTTTCCTCGAGGCTTTTAATTTTCCTAAGCCATTCGATTTTTCTTTCGGCGTTTTGTTTATTGATTTTAAATTCATTTTCCTCTTTTTCGAATTCAGAGATGAGTCTATTTACTTCCTCTTTGGCCTCCATTGATAAAAGCTGTACATCATTCATCCTGTTTTTTAATTCCTTTAATTTTTGTTCTTCATTTGAGGTTCTCTTATAGATGTAAGAAGAAATATCAGAGTAAATAGCGGTATCGGTAATCTTTTCCAGCAGTTCACTTTTGTCGCTGTCTTTAGACTTCAGAAATTGTGTAAAATCGCCTTGCGCAAGCATTACAGACCGTAAAAACTGGTTATAATCCAATCCGCAAATGTCAATGATCTTCTGTTGCACTTCTGATATTCTATGGCTTGCAAGAATGTTTCCTTCAGGCATTTCACAGATTTCCATTTTCACAGCCTGCAGGCTTCCATCAACTTTTCCACGGCTTCTTCTTTGCGACCAGCGCGCTTTATAAATTTTATGATTCACTTCAAATTCTACTTCAGAAAAACTTTCTGAAGTAAAGCGCGTCATACTTTCATCTGCGTTTTTATCATGGCGATGTACGCGACCGTAAAGCGCTACAGTGATCGCATCGAGAATCGTTGTTTTTCCTGCCCCGGTTGGGCCGGTTATCGCAAACAAACCATTGTCTGTAAAAGGTGCTTCGTCAAAACGAATCGTATGTTCGCCTTTTAAAGAATTCAGGTTTAAAAATTTTACACTTAGTATTTTCACTTTTTTTTAGTTTGTATTCAGCTTTTGCAATTCTCAAATCTTTTTTTGAATTTCAAACGTGAACATTGAACCTTGATTATTAAATATTCAATCAAAACTATTCACTCACTCTTCACAATTCTGAAAAAGCTCCACTGCCTCATCAAAAGTTTTAAGGATTTCGGACACATCTGCGTCAGGAAAAGCTGATTCGATTTTTTTCTTAAAAACCGAGCGTGGATCCAGGTCGTTAAGACTTACTATTTCCTGGCTTTGTTCATCCAGGTTTTTTGCTTTGCGAATCGCATTTTGCCTGATAAACAGTTGTTCAATAAAATGCTTATCTCTGATTAAATGATTCAATTGTTCCTGTAGATCATGTACGATTGCTTCCGTTTCCAGTTGAATTTCTATCCATTGTGGGAGCTTCATTTTATCATCGTGAATTAATTCCAGCTTTGCTTTAACAGTTTCAAGATTCCCTTTTATCCGATACAATTTTCTGCATGGTGGAATCATTATCTGCTCAATTTTTAGAAGTTTTTCATTTTCGAATTCCAACAACACGACCACTTTGCAATCTGCTGCTTCCGAAAAACTGAGCGGAATTGGAGAGCCCGAATAACGGATATGTTCCATCGCATTAACAACTTGCGGACGATGAAGATGACCAAGCGCTACGTAATCAAATTCTGTCGGAAACTGATCGCCGGAAATGCGCCCGAGATTGCCAACGTAAATTTCATTTTCGCTGGCTGAAGAAGTACCTCCTGATGTATATAAATGACCGGTTGCTATCACGGGAATTTTATTTTGTTTATAAATGCCGATATGTTTTTTAAATTGGTGATAATGATGGCTGATTCCGTCTTTCAGCCTGCTTTCCTGTTCTGCCGTTGTTTCACCGGCTACCGAACGGCGCACATCTTTATCCCGCAAAAAAGGAACGGCACACACAACCAGTTCTATCTTTTCTTCTTTGTTTTTTATCGTAATGATCTGCTCGCCGCACTTATCCGGTACTCCGCCGACAACATGCACATTAAAAATGCGCAGCAACTCTTTGGGAGCATCTAAGGTGGCTACAGAGTCATGATTTCCGCCAATGATAACTACATTTCTGCAGCACGTTTCAGACGCTTGCCACAGGAAATTATAATATTGTTTAAGTGCCGTGTTTGATGGATTTCCAGTGTCAAAAATATCGCCGGCTACAATCAGCACATCTACTTTTTGAGCAGAAAGTGTTTCGATCAGCCAATCGAGAAAATGTTGATGCTCGTCGGTACGCTCACATTGTTCCAGCCGTTTTCCGAGGTGCCAATCAGCAGTATGAAGTACTTTTATCATGTTCTAATTTTGGGAAGCAATTTAGTAATTTGCAGAAAAATTTGCTAATTTTTTTATCAACATTCATACACGGCTAAGCAACAAATAAACACAATTCCTAATCAACAAATTACATTTCTTGTTGTTATTTCAAACATTCCCCTTAAAATTGAGGTATTTTTGAAAAGAATACCAGAAACTACGGGTCTCTTGAATAACAAAATGAACAATTAAAAATGCGTGAATAATGGGTGAGATTTATTCGGTAGTAAACAAGGATTTTGTGTTAAAAAATGAAGCATCAATTCTAATTTCTGATCTTTCTATTCAGCGGGGTTACGGTATTTTTGATTTTTTCAGAACGATAAACAACGAACCTATTTTTTTAGAAGATCATCTCGACCGGTTTTTTTATTCAGCGTCGCAAATGCAGTTGGACGTGTATTTGAACCGTACTGAAATAAAACAACTGATTGATCAATTAATTGAAAAAAATAACATCCGGGATTCAGGAATGCGTATCACATTAACCGGTGGATACTCTGAAGATGGTTATTCACTTGCAAAGCCAAATTTATTAATTACCCAATCTGCTTTTACTTT
>JAICYZ010000430.1 GCA_025933935.1 Chitinophagaceae bacterium | reverse complement strand
TGGTTCAAAGCAGCGCTCGCATTTTTGCTTCTGTTGATCGCGTTCGTATTATTTTTCTTTTTTAAAACCAAAAAACAAAAGAGATTGCAGGAAGAGCAAAAAAACAAAATGAAAACTTTATATGCACAACTAAATCCACATTTTGTATTTAATGCTCTTGGTTCTATCCAGGGATTATTAAATGAAGGAGAAATAGAAAAAGCAAACAAGTATTTAGCGGGTTTTGGAAGCCTGTTGAGAAACACATTAGACAACAGTGAAAAAAATACGATTTCACTTCAGCAGGAATTAAAAAATATTAGCACGTACATTGCTCTTGAACAATTGCGTCGTCCATTTGTTTACAAAGAAAATATCGATGAAAAAATAAATTTTCTGAATGTTGAGATGCTCCCTTTATTCTTTCAGCCTATCATAGAGAATGCCATCAAACACGCGTGGAAAGACAATAATCTACAATTAGATATTTCTCTTTCAGTAAAAAAAGAAAATAACAATTTGATAGTAAATATAGAAGACGATGGAAAAGGTTTTGACACCAGCAACATACAAAACGGAAAAGGTCTTAAATTAACTAATGAGAGAATTAATCTATTCAATCGTGTTTCTAAAAATAAAAAGATCATCAAAGAGATTCATAGTAACAGCAATGGAACTTCAGTAAGGATAAAATTTATAAATTGGCTGGATAATGATTAAGACGATAATTATAGAAGATGAGCTAAACAATCGTAATAATCTAAAGCGATTGCTGGAAAAATATTGTAAGGAAATTAATGTTGTAGCTACAGCCGGTGATGCAGATGAAGCGATTTGCCTTATCAATAAATTGAATCCGCAACTCATTTTTCTAGATATACAAATGCCAGGTAAAGATGGTTTTCAAATGTTGCTGGATTTGGGCAAATATGATTTTGAAATCATTTTTGTGACGGCGTTCAGCGAGTATGGCATAAAGGCAATTAAGTTTTCGGCGATTGATTATTTATTAAAACCTGTAAACATTGAGGAACTTAAAGATGCGGTGAATAAAGCAACAGAAAAAATAAATTTGAGGGGTGAAAATGAAAACCTGAAAAACCTCCTACTTTATTTACAAAATAGCAACAGTAAGGCCGATCACAGAATTGCTATTTCATCTGTTAAAGAAATAAAACTGGTGCCAGTAAATGAAATAATAAGATGCGAAAGTGAGAACACTTATACCTTTTTTTATCTCAGTAACGGCGAAAAAATTATATCAACCGTTCCTATTTCGACATATGAAGAACTACTGGATACATATGGTTTTATCCGTTGTCATCAATCGCATTTAATAAATAAAAGGTTTGTAAAAAGTTTTTTGAAAAACGATGGTTATTCATTGTTAATGATTGATAACAGCAACGTGCCGGTTTCACGTCAAAAGAAAGATGCAGTAAAGAGGCAATTGCTTACGAATTAATACAGTTATACGTACAAAAAAGTAAAATTCTTTTTCGCCCCAAAAAATTTTATTGCAGTCTATAGTCTTCTGGCGAAACAAAAATCCCTGTTATTTCTTCGTTTACTGTACAGATTGCCAAATGAAAAAAGGAGCAAGATTTCTCTTACTCCTTTTTCTATTCATTAGCAAATCCGATATCAACAAATCAGACATCAGATTTATTCTTCTTCATCAAATGCCATCGCTTCTTTGGTAGTCATCAGTAATTCATATTCTTCTTTGCTACCAACGATCATGTTTTCAAACTCACGCAATCCTGTACCAGCCGGTATCGGATGGCCGGTGATTACATTTTCTTTCAGGCCAAGCATCGTATCTGTTTTGCCCTGAATAGCTGCAGATGATAATACTTTGGTTGTTTCCTGGAATGAAGCGGCAGAAATCCAGCTTTGGGTTCCCAAAGATGCCTTTGTAATCCCTAACAATAACGGTGAAGATGTTGCAGGACGGGCATCGCGGAATTCAACAGGTTTTTTATCTGCACGGCGAAGGATG
>JAICYZ010000243.1 GCA_025933935.1 Chitinophagaceae bacterium | reverse complement strand
CGGCCATGTACCCCTTAGGTTCAGGGCCTCCATATAAGCCATCCCAACGTTGCAAATCAAAGAATCGTTTCCCTTCCATTCCAGTTTCCAGTTGTTCTTCCATGTGCACTGCTTCACGTGCATATGCTTGTCCGTTTGTTGTAAAACTAGTTGACGCCGGTGTTCCATATAAACCAATCTGATAATTCGCTGCAGGTGTAGTTGTAAATCCCTTGGAAGGATTACTGTTATCAATATAAGTATGTACCCAATATTCCGGATGGGCTTTCATACGGTTCCTTACTGTATTTACATCAGCCTGAGCAGCATCCAGTTGGTTGGCTTCTACTTCGCATTCTGCACGCCACAAAATCACTTCTGCAAAACGGATCATGTTATAATTATTTGCAGTTCCCTGATTGGTAGCCCAACCCTGGAAATTATCACTTAGACTGGTCATTTGAGAATGCCAGAACACATTCTTAATTGGATTATAGGGAACAATATCCCCACGGGACCAATCTTCTCCACCACATAAGCCCCAATCTAAATATGGAATACCCCTTCTTCCTAAGGTCCAATCGATACGTGGATCTAAAGGTTCGGTGGTGGGGGTAAATGGATCAGTTGCCTTCAGACCATGATCGTTTTTCAAATTCACATCATTATAAGTAGGAAATCCGGTAGCAGGATCGATCTTAAACATTGGCAAGCCATTGGCATCTACTTTAAAAGCATTTCCAAGGGTATACGAAGGTTGGTAAAAACCACAACAACTGGTATATGTGCCAGCGGGAAAATTCAATGCTTCACCAGGATTGTCATTATTGCCGCCCGAACCATCATTCGCCGTCATCTGAACTGAAAATACAGATTCGGGCCCGTTCCTTTTAGAAGCATTAAAATTATCTTCATAAGGCTCTAATGCGTACTTTGCACCACTGGAGGTAGTGCCGTTATTAATAAGGTCATTTAATAATGGCATCGCTTTATCATACTGATGATCAAACATGTAAGCCTTTGCTAAAAATGCTTCTGCCGCATAATAATTAGCACGTCCGGGTTGTGATTGCGTTTTCGGTAATACTGCCATCGCTGCCATCAAATCCGCTTCAATCTTATCCCAGATTGGACCAGGATTTCCGACATTAAAGTTACCGGCTGCATAGGTTATAGAATCACTAACATATGGAATATTCCTAAAAACTTTTGCAAGCTCCATGTGTGAAACGCCTCTTATAAATCTTGCTTCTGCAGTTACTTCCGCAGCATAATCTGCAGATACAGAACCATCAGTAATAAGTGGTATTTCCCTGATTACATCATTAGCCCGTTGAACACCATTGTACCAGGCATTCCATTTTTGGTGAACATAATCATTACCAGGATCAACCGAATGGTTTTCAAGCGGTGCTGCTGTTCCCTGGTCAGTCGTATTTGAGCCTTTGTAAGCATCATCGGACGAAATACCTCCGAAAGCCCAGTTGTCAACTCCGGAATACCATCCGGTATACCCATCAGTATTGGCGAACCCGTCTAACATGGAATAGGCACCGATTAATAATCCATCCAGGCCAGCCTTGGTAGCAATTACACTAGGAACAAGTGAACCTACAGGTGGCCTGTTAAGGAACTTTTTACAGGAATAGATCAACGTAAGAGCAATTAATGACCCTACGAGAATAAATTTGAAATGAATTTTTTTCATAACTATCTAATTTTTTTAAATCTTTAATTTTTAAAATGTTAAGTTAACCCCCACAATATATTGTTTCTGGTTATTTGGATAAGCACCATAATCAATTCCAAATGCCGCACTTTGATTTACACCGCTGCCATTTACATTTAGCGACGGAACAAGTTCAGGGTCCAAACCAGTGTATTTTGTGATAGTAAATAAATTGGTTGCCTGTAAATAAAAATGCAATTTATCTATGCCTATTTTATTTAACAGCGAAGGATTTATTGTATATCCTAACTGCACAACCCGACATTTCAAAAAGGAGCCATTTTCTACGTAGAATGAACTATAAGCGCTTGACCCGAGATCCTGTGAAAATGATGCCGCAGGTAGCGTAGCGCCAGGATTTGTAACTTTTCCATCTACTACTATTGCAGCTTTATTATAGAGATCCAGGTTTTTACCTCCCTGGAAAGTACTGTAAAAATCAGTCCAGTATTTTATGTAATTAAAGTCTTTGTTTCCATAAGATCCATATAATATCATCGCGAAATCAAACCCTTTATAATTCGCACTCAGGTTTAAACCATAAGTAAACTTAGGATTGGGGTCGCCAATCCAGGTGCGGTCGCTGGCATCAATTTTTCCATCACCATTTACATCCTTATAAATAAAAGAACCAGCAGAAGCTCCTGCATAGGTAGCTCCTTGTTTAGCGGAGACAGTATCTTGATAAATACCCATTGTCTGGTAACCGAAAAATGCACCTATTGGATGTCCAACCTGATTTCTTACAACATTAGATGTAGAATTTAAAGCCCTTACACCACCCGCATCAAAATAACCCGGTGAAGGTATATTTGTAATGAGGCTTTTATACGTTGTAATGTTAGCACCTATATTAAACGTAAAATTTCTATTTAAACCACCATGATAATTAGCCGAAACATCAACACCGGTATTTTGTACATCTCCCACATTTACTACAGGACTAGCTGCTCCTCCTACCGTTGCCGGAAGAGGTAAGGTAAAAAGTAAACCACTGATTGCTTTTTTGTACCATTCTACAGTAAAATCAAAATGATTAAACAAGCTGGCATCTATACCGATATTAGTAATCTTATCTTTCTCCCAGCTTACTTTCTGGTTACCAAGCTGACTTTGATAAAACCCTTGGGTAATGACATTTGGATTACCGCCAATACCATAGTAGGAAATACCCGTTCCCTGGGCAAAAGTGGTATAAGCGTTATTGCCACCAATATTACCATTATTACCCGCTACACCATAGCTGCCACGCAACATTAGATTATTTATCCAGCTAACATTCTTCAAAAATTCTTCCTGTGAAAGTCTCCAGCCTAAAGAAACTGAAGGAAAGGTGCCATACTGATGATTCGAAGTTGCTGTATCTCCTGGGTAGAATATTGAAAAACCATCACGCCGAAGAGTCAATCCCAATATATATTTATCGTTATAAATATAATCAAGACGGCCAAAAAGGGAAACGGTGGAATTTGGTTGGTAAATATTACTGGTTGGAGCGTTCACAGGAGTGCCATATTGTAACTGTACAAAATTGGGATCAAGTGAAAAGAAACTTTGAGCTGAAGCACTGAATTGTCGGCCGGTATATAGCTTTTGTTCGTATCCTACAAAGGCGGTAACATTATTTTTACCAAAAGTTTCCTTAAAGGTAAGAGTATTAGTCCAGTTATACTGAGCACTCATTTGTTCGTTTTCACTGGCTCCATTTGGATTGGCGTGACTTTCATAATCCTGGTAAGGATTATAAGTAAGGTTCCAGTAATACTGATTATACAAAAGACCTCCAAAACTGGTACGTAATGTAAAATATTTTGCAATATCTGCTTCCGCAAAAACATTTCCTTCTATTGTTACAAAATGGGCTTTATTAGTTGCCTGGTAAGACTGTATAGCGTAAGGACTTTGACCGTTACCGAGAGGTTCGCCGGTAGGACCATCGTATGTACCGCCATAGTTTCCTTGCACATCAAAAACCGGGATGATTGGCATCATGCGATAGGTAAAGGCAATACCACCACCTTCCTGTTGTTGCGTACCGTTATATCCTCCGTTATTTTGTCTTGCGGTTATAAATCCATTTTCACCAAACCGGATATGTTTTTTTATGCTAAAGCTGGTATTTAAACGTGCCGAAACTCTTTTTTCATAGTTATTCATTAAAGTTCCTTGCTGATCTACATAATTTACAGAAAACAAGTAGTGGTTTCTATCGCTACCGCCACTGGCTGTAAGGGTATGTTGCTGGGTAGGAGCAGGTTTAAAAACTGCATGAAACCAGTCAGTACCTGCGCCGGTTGCAAATTTCTGGATGAGAAAATCATTTCCCGGGTTAGACTTATCGAAATTATAATATTGTAATATACCGGCGTCGTTGGTGACTCCAGAGTTTCCAAAAGCTCCTGCAGCAGTGTTTCCATGATATCCATAAGTAGGGATAACTCCTGCACCACCTGGATACAAAGCTTCTGTCGGTTTATCACCCGCTCTGAACGCCAGTTCTGACTGTTGTTCAGGGTTCATAAGGTGCCAAACATTTCCACTGAGAGGACGTTGTGTACCATAAAAACCATCATAGCTTAGCTTCGTTGCACCAGCCTGGCCTTTTTTGGTTGTAACCACCACCACACCATTACCACCTGATATTCCATAAATTGCAGCAGCACCGGCATCCTTTAAAACACTGATACTTGCAATATCATTTGGATTAACTGTAGACATATCACCTACCTGCACCCCATCAACTACATACAAAGGCTGGGTATGGCCAAAATTAGAAATACCACGTACAAAAACGGTACTGGCCGCCCCTGGAGCTCCGGAGTTTATAACTGTAACCCCAGCGGCCTGCCCCTGTAGCAGTTGTTCAGAACTTGTTGCCGGAATCTTTTTTGCTTCTGTAACATTTACCGTTGCTACAGCACCGGTAATATCCTTTTTTAACTGTGAAGTGTAACCTGTAACAATTACTTCGTTCAGGTTTGTTGTGGAAGGAGCGAGAGCAACGCTGATATTACTTTTGCCAGAGATACTTATATCCTGACTTTCGTATCCTACATAACTGATCGTTAAGGTTTTGGCCCTTCCAGGTATATGAATGCTGAATGTTCCATTATTACCTGTTGTTTCTCCGGTTTTTTGTCCAGCTACGACAACAGAAGCGCCCACTAAAGGTGTTCCATCCTTAGTGGTTACAGTTCCGGTAACAGTTCTTTCCTGCGCAAACGATTGCGTAAAACAGAAAAACAAAATAAGTGCGGAAAGCAGTAATTTTCTTTTCATAATTAATTAAATAAAGGTGGAGGAGTTGTTTCAATGCACAAATTACAAACTCAAAAAAGGTAATTTATCATAAAATTGTAATTTTTTTAACATAACTTTTGTTTAAAAATCTTTAGATAAAAAAGTACCACATCTAAATTGTTGCTGCATCACTGTAATAACCGGTCCTTTTACCTGCAGGGAAACCCACTTCTATTTTTTGTAAAAAAATATGTCATTAAAATGTATGGAACGGCGTCGGAGTTTTAGAAGGCCGGCGATCAGCAGACGTTCTTGAACTAAAGAGGAATTTTTGATTGTAAGAAAATCGATTATTTGTTGGTTTGTTGCTGATCATGCCTTCAAATTAAACATTTGCTGCGAAGCTTTTTTTGCCGGAAACCAGGAAGCAGCAAATGCTATAATCATTGCAGTAAAAGCCACGAGAATAAAATCAGTGACTACTAATTTGACAGGGAAATAATCAATTAAAAAAGAGTTTCCAATCAGTTTGATCAAATGAAACTTCATTTGCAAAAACGCAATGATTAAAGCTAAAATAATTCCGGTTGCTGCGCCAACAACTGCCAGTAAAATCCCTTCGCTTAAAAATATCTTTTGGATTAATGATTTATCTGCGCCCATCGATTGCAACACACTGATGTCTTTTCTTTTTTCCAAAACAAGCATCGTCAAAGCGCCTACCATGTTGAATGCAGCAATGATTAATATTAAAGTAAGCACCGCAAAAATGAACCATTTTTCCAGACGCATAGAGTTATACAAACTGGTATTCTGCTCATATTTTGTTAGTACTTTATATTTATCTCCTAAAAGATTTTGAAGTGTTTT
>JAICYZ010000048.1 GCA_025933935.1 Chitinophagaceae bacterium | reverse complement strand
GTCACCCATCAATTTGATGATTATATCTTAAAACCAGGAGAAAATGTTGCTGAAAAAATCAAGAAAAATATTTTCCTAAAATTAGATGTCGATAAAAAAACCTGTTATGTAGGTGAACCAATTGTTGCGACTTATAAACTTTATACCAGGCTTCCCTCTGAAACAACGGTTACCGACGCACCTTCTTTTAATGGCTTTTCTGTAAGCGATATGGATGTGAATAATAATGCCGTTCTTGAAAAATATGACGGACGGTTGTATAATGTTTACACGATGCGAAAAGTACAATTGTATCCTTTACAAGCGGGTAATATTACGCTTGATCCGGTGGTCGCGGATAATAAAATAACTTTTATCAAATCGCAATATGCGCATTCTCAACAGAGCGATCCCTTCTTTGATATGTTTGGCAATCTCGGGCAGGCAGCGCTTCCGCCGGACGCACAGACCGCCCAGAATGTAACCTTGAAATCTGCGCCGATAATCATTACAGTAAAGCCTTTGCCATCCGAAAATAAGCCCGCAGATTTCAGAGGCGCAGTCGGCGATTTTACCATCACTTCTTCGTTAGAAAAAAATCGGATTACGACAGATGATGCAGGAATATTAAAACTTACGGTGTCAGGAAAAGGAAATATCCAATTGATCAATGCTCCTTCAATTACATGGCCAAAAGGCATTGATGGCTATGATGCAAAGGTGAAGGACAACGTAGATAAAACACAAGTGCCGATGCAGGGAAGTAAGGTTTTTTCTTTCCCTTTTACCGTTTCAAAAGCTGGTAAATATACCATTGATTCAATCTCTTTTTCTTATTTTGATCCGGAAACTTCTTCTTATAAAACCTTGCATACACCGCCATTGCAGGTGGAAGTAAAAAAAGGCAAAGGAATTCCTGCTAATCGTTTAGTTAAAAATGCTCAACAGAATTCTTCAGAAGATTTCTTTACAAAAAGAACAGAATTGATTGCCGGAATTGTTTTTGTCATTGGAATCATTTTCTTAATCATTTTTTTAATGATCAAAAAAAACCGGAATAAAGATGACCTGGAAAGAGAAATAAAAGTGGATGATTTGAAAAATGAAGCGGGTGAAGTAGCAGAAGAATTCATCATTCCTGAAAGTCCTTTACTCGCCGCTCACGAAAAATTAATACAACAAGACAGCAAGGAGTTTTATCATACGCTGGATACTTCTTTAAAAAATTATTTGTCTTTAAAATTTAAAGTTCCGGCAAATGAATTGTCGAAAAAAAGATTGACGGAAGAGTTGGATAAATGTAATGTAAGCCTCAATACATCGCTGATGCTCACTTCGCTGATGGATGAAATAGAAATTAATTTATACGCACCTGCCTCCAATGCAAGCGAATTGAATCACGTTTATGAAAAAGCATCTGAAGTGGTTTCGTTGCTGGATAAACAAGTGTGTTGAATGATTTAATTATTTTATTATTAAATTATTGGTCTTATTAAAATTAAAAAATCGTCTTATTTCTCTGTTTTCTGCATGGAACCTGCAACATCGAACCTTGAACATTCAATCCACTCATCTTCTAAACAACCATTTTCCCATTTCTTTAAAAGTTACTTTTTTACCGTAAAGTAAAATGCCTGTGCGGTATATTTTTGCTGCCAGCATTGTGGTTAAAATAAAACCGGCGATCAGCGAAAGCATCGAAACAAGTAATTGCCACACCGGTACATTCCCGGATGGAATTCGCGCCATCATTACAATAGGTGAAGAAAAAGGAATGACGCTTCCCCACACAGAAATAGGTGCATCCGGTTTTCCAACTGCAGTCGTCATGATGATAAACGACAGAAGGATCGGCATGGTGATCGGCAACATTAAAGATTGTGCTTCCTGGGGATCTTCGTTGACCACGCTTCCAACGGCAGCAAATAAAGATGCATAAAATAAATACCCTGCCAGAAAATAAAACAAAAAACAAGGAATGATCAAAGCCCAGTTAGCTGACAAAAAAGTAGATTTTGCATTTAAAAAGTTCATCGCTGCAGTGCTGTTACCTGCGGCGCCAATACCGGTATTTATCGCTTGCGCATGTTGTAAAGCATCAGCAGAAAAAAAAGAAGTTGCCACTGAAGATAACAGCACAATTAATACAATCCAGATCAGCAATTGCGTAATACCAACAGCAGCGATTCCCAAAATTTTGCCCATCATTAGCTGAAAAGGCCTTACAGAACTGATGATCACTTCAGCAATCCGGTTCATTTTTTCTTCCATCACACCGCGCATTACAGCGGCGCCGTAGATAAATAAAGTCATATAAATTAAAATTCCACTTCCATATCCGATGCCGTAAGAAAGGCCAGAATTAGACTGCTCGGTTTTATTGCCTTGTTTTATTACCGTTCTGAATTTATAAGATTGATCTTCATTCATCTTATTGATTGAATCCAGAATTTTTTTATCAATATTATTTTTTAAAAATGCCTGGTTCCGGATCGCATCATTGATCTGATCTTTAATTTTATCTTCTGCTTCCATTCCCAATTGTTTCGTTGAAATGAGCGAGATAGAATCGCCAGCCAAATTATAATTTTCAGGGATTTTCAGAAAAGCCGAATAGCCTTTTTCTTTAAAATTATCTGCGGTTACGTCAGAAGGATATTGGTAAGAAATTAAATCGCTGCTTTGAAAACTGTTTTTAAAGATTCCATTGCTGTCACTCACAGCCACCTTTTGTTTCTCGGTGCTGCTGATCGAAAAATAAGCAGAAGCGAAAATAAACCCGATAAAAAATAATGGAAGTAAAATGGTAGAAAGTATGAACGTCCTGTTTCTTACTCTCGTCAGGTATTCGCGTTTAATGATCAACCAGATTTTATTCATGATAAATTTTTAAGTCTTTATTTTTTACTCGATTCAGCTTTCTTTTCTCCCGGCTACTTTTATAAAAATCTCATTTAGTGAAGGCAGTACTTCATTAAATGAAACGATTGCTGCGTTGTAATTTAAAAATTCCTGCAGCACATCTGCCGGCCTATTTCCATCTTTTATTTTTACGTTAAAAGATTTTTCATGAGAATCAACAATGTCAAACGCTGCGCTGCTGAAGCTTGCTGGCAATTCATCAAAACCAACTTTAAAAATATGTTCTTTAAAATCGTCTTTAACCTGTTTTACACTCCCATCAAGAATTTTCTTTCCATTATTTACCAAAACAATTTTATCACATATTTCTTCTACCTGTTCCATCCGATGCGTGCTGAAAATAATCGTAGTTCCTTTTTGCGCTAATTTAAAAATTTCATCTTTTATGAGATTGCTGTTTACCGGATCCAGGCCGCTAAATGGTTCATCCAGAATAAGCAATTTTGGATCGTGAAGAACGGTGGTTACAAACTGCAATTTCTGGCCCATTCCTTTGCTGAGGTCATTCACCTTTTTGTTCCACCAGCTTTCCATTTCAAATTTCACAAACCATTCTTTTATTTTTTTCATTGCATCACTACGATTCATTCCTTTGAGCATTGCCAGGTACAACGCCTGTTCACCGATTTTCATTTTTTTATATAGTCCTCTTTCTTCCGGCATATAACCAATTTTAGGGATATCATCTACCGGGTTAAATTTTTTCCCTTCAAACAAGATCTCACCGCTATCAGGGTAAAATATGCCGGTGATCATTCTCAGCAACGTTGTTTTACCCGCACCATTTGGACCCAATAATCCGAATATACTCCCTTCTGGAATTGAGAAACTGATATCATCCACTGCTTTATGGGTGGCGTAATATTTTTTAAGATTTTGTAATTCAAGAATCGCCATTTGTATTTTTTAAAATGAAAACGGTTTTAGCAGTAAAAAAACAGGAGCGAAGATATTAAAGGCAAATTAATGTCATTCATTTTTTGGATGAATGGATTTAATAAAATACGAATCGTTGATATTTCCTGTTTTACTGCAATAAATTCCCCGCCATGTTAAAGAAAATCGTTCTTGTAATTCTGTCGTAAAATTTTCAAAGTTGATTAAACTTTGTTTTTGGATTTCTATCTTAAAGAAAAATATACCATGAAAAAGTTCCTTTTTTTGATAAGCACTTTGGTTTTTATGGCAATTTTTATTGCCGGCTGTGGACCGTCTGCAGTCGTCGTGAGAGACAGGCCTCATTCGCCACGATATTCGCAACCGTTAGCGCCAGGACCAAATTATATTTGGGTGAGTGGTGAATGGATTCCACGTCATGGAAGATATGTGTATCGCAAAGGCTATTGGGTTCGTGCCCGACCCGGCCACTACAACTATGTGGAAGGGCATTGGCAAAGCAAAAGGCTTGGCTGGGTTTGGGTTCCAGGACATTGGCGATAAATATTTTTGAACCAAATCGTCGCAATAAAAATTTTAAAAGAGCGATATCTGCGGCACATAGCCTTCCCTGAAAGTGTTTACGATTGACAATGGAGTAAGTACATTTACCTTACCTTTTGTGACCGAGGAACTTCCTTTCTCATAACCGTAAGGGGTCCATAGATACAAGTTTTTTTTAAACAATAAAAAGGCACTTTCTTCAAAAGAAACAAATGTTCCGTCAGGCAAATTGTTCAAATCCTCCTGATACATTTTTTTTGTACCGTCTTTGTTTATTCTTTCGTTATGCAAAACTTTGTCTATCTCGCGAATGCTTGTTTTATCAGAAAAATTATATTGTCGATTTCCCTGAATCCATAGTTTTTTGAACCGGTTAAAATTTTCTCTTCTGCATTCAAAACAGGGTCTGTGCCCAGCTGCAAAAGCAGTAGCTTCATCAAGAAAGAAAAGTTCCGTGTAGCTTTTCGGCGCCATAATCTGCCGTTTTCTTCCTTTAAATTTCAGCTTACAAATGAGCCACGCAGGCAATTTGTACCGGGAAACAATTTGCTGCTGTTCATTATGGATTCTTCCCCGGTTTCCCATCCACGCACCGCGTGCTTTTGTTTCAATGATTTCTCCAAAAGGATTTACGCGGTTTTGCATTGACCAATTTTTGAGTTTAACTTTCAATTATCCAGATTGCGGTTCTATGACCCTTTCATAATTTCAACCGCGTACTTTTGTTGCTTTATGAATATAATTAAATTTTATGTTATGAAAACAAACAATTTCAAACAATTTTTTTGCTTCCTGCTTTTAATATCGTTCATTATAATTAGTTCTAAAAGTTTTGCTCAAACACAAACAGTAAAGGACCTTCAAAAAGATGCCAGCAGGAAAATTAAAAAAGGAATTATTGATAGTTCAAAAATATGGAACAAAGGAGGAATATTTACGTTAAACCTGGGGCAGGCGAGCCAGAATAATTGGGCTGCTGGTGGCGACAACTTTTCATTTTCATTGGCAGCTTTCGTTGGTCTTTATGCTTTTTATAAAAAAGACCGCTGGAGTTGGGACAATACGCTTGATTTGAATTATGGAATGGTAAATACTTCGAGTCTTGGAACACGCAAAAATGATGACCGGATTGATTTTTTATCGAAAGGCGGCTATGGATTGACACCCAATTTAGATCTCGCCGGAATTCTTAATTTTCATTCGCAGTTTACAAAAGGATATGATTATCATTCTGATGGAAGCAAAACGCTTTTGTCCGACTTCATGGCGCCGGCTTATATTTTATTGGGAATAGGTTTGAATTATAAACCAGCAACGGGGTTATCCATATTTATATCTCCGCTTACTTCGCGCTGGATTATCGTAAATAATGATACATTGTCTGCAAAAGGAGCTTATGGCGTAACCCCGGGTAAAAAAGTGAAAAATGAAATTGGCGCTTATGCAAGCATCACTTACCTGAAAGACCTCAGTAAAACCATTACTTACAACGGAAGGTTGGATTTGTTTTCCAATTACGAACACAACCCGCAGAATGTAGCTGTAATGATGAATAACATGTTTACGGCGAAAGTTTCAAAAATTCTGTCGGCCAGCCTTGGTTTAAATCTTATTTACGATGATGATGTAAAACTGTTTGGGCCCAATCATGATTCCCCTGGCTTACAGACACAATCTTTGATCGCAGTAGGATTGAGCGTGAAATTGTAGAAGTCATTCGCGGTCAATAGTAGTAGTTCTACAGATTCTCAATGATTCCGGCGATACCCTGTCCGCCTCCAACACAAGCGGTAACAATTCCATATTTTTTATTCAACCGTTTCATGTCGTTGATGATTTGAACGGTAAGTTTTGCGCCGGTGCACCCAAGCGGATGACCGAGAGCAATGGCGCCGCCATTAATATTTACTTTTCCAGGATCCAGTTCAAGTGTTTTTATGACAGCGAGCGATTGCGAAGCAAATGCTTCATTCAATTCTATGAGATCAATTTGTGAAAGATTCATTCCGGCTCTTTCTAAGACCTTGGGAACTGCCTCAATTGGGCCAACTCCCATCACACGTGGATGAACGCCGGCGCTTACACAATTTACTAAACGGGCAATCGGTTTTAACTTCAATTCATTCATCATCTTTTCACTCATCACAATCACAAAAGCGGCTCCATCGCTCGTTTGAGAGGAATTGCCTGCTGTAACCGTTCCGCCTTGTGCGAATACTGGTTTTAGTTTTGCAAGGGCTTCCAGAGAAGTATCTGCACGCACTCCTTCATCTGTGTCAACAACAAAACTTCTCTTTTGTTTTTTGTTATTTTTATCAACATACACTTCTTCTACAGGCATTGGAAGAATGCCGCTTTGGAAGAATCCGTTGTCAATGGCATTCTTTGCTTTTTGATGAGAATGAAGGCTAAATTCATCTTGTTGCTCGCGGGTTACGTTGTATTCTTTCGCGACTGCTTCGGCGGTTAATCCCATTCCGAGATAATAATCAGGTGTTTCAGATGCAACAGAATATGCCGGCACCGTTTTCCAGCCGGAAGTAGGAACCATGGTCATGCTTTCGGTTCCTCCGGCAATAATGCAGTCGGCCATTCCGGTCCTTATTTTTGCTGTGGCAATAGCAATTGTTTCTAATCCACTGGCGCAATAACGATTCACAGTCATTCCCGGAACAGAAATTCCCAAAGCTCTTACGCTGATCATTCTTCCTACCTGTAGTCCTTGTTCTGCTTCGGGTACAGCATTTCCGACAATGAGGTCGTCCACTCTTTTTGGTTCCAATTCGGGTACTGTTGCAAGCAAACCTTTGATTACATCAACCGCTAAATCATCCGGGCGGTAAAATCGAAATCCGCCTCGCTTCGACTTAGTAACAGCCGTTCTGAAACCGGCTATAATATATGCTTCCATAAATTTTTATTTTTTAAAAGGAAGTAAGCAATTTAAGTTTTATTCTTTTGAAAAGAACGCAGTAAACAAAGAAATAAGTAAAATTTGGTTTTTATAATGTGTGATCGATCGTAGAGTAACAGAAGAAGAAATCCGAAGCTGTTTTAGATTCTAACTGATTCTAAAGTAATATAACCAGCTCTGAAAGCATGCATTTTTAAACTTCATTTTATTTCACCAAAAAATAACCAATAACCAACCAGATCAATCCTTTGACTAAAAAAAATAAAAATCCCCAGAAGCCAATGCGCCTGATCCAGGTGATGATGGATTTTTTATTTTTTTCGGTTGCCATAATAGTTTAGCGGTTGTTACTTCCTGAGTTTTAAAATCACAAATATATTTCCCGCTGCAGCCTAATACTTTCAAAATCGGGAAATCAATTTACGAAATCCGAAAATCAGTTTAAATGCTTTTCTTATTTTTATAAAAAAATGATTTATCAATATAAAAATTTCATTCCCGTGGTTCATGAATCTTCTTTCATTCATCCGCAATCAGCAATAACCGGAAACGTCATCATTGGGAAAAATGTATATATCGGCCCGTTTGCGTCTCTTCGTGGCGATTTTGGGAAAATCGTAATCGAAGATGGATGCAATGTGCAGGAAAATTGTACGATTCATATGTTTCCGGGAATTACTGTTTTACTAAAAGAAAACGCTCACGTTGGCCATGGTGCTGTCATGCATGGGGCAACGATCGGAAGAAATTGTATGATTGGCATGAATGCGGTTATAATGGATAATGTGGTTTTGGAAGACGAATGTATTGTTGGTGCATTAAGTTTTGTAAAGGCCGATCAGCACATTTCTGCGAGAAGTTTACTGGTAGGAAACCCTGCCAGGATTATCCGCAAAATTTCTGACGACATGATTGCGTGGAAAAGTGAAGGCACAAAAATTTATCAGCAACTGGCGTTGGACATGAAAAATGAATGGAAAGAATGTGAACCGCTAAGAACGCCGGTTCCGGAAAATGAGCAGATGGATTTACCATATAAAACATGGGGTGAAATGAAAAAGAAATAGTTTCCGGATTTGTAATAAATAGTTTGATTAAAACAGCCTGGACGAATAACATTCCTGCCGGTTTTCGCATAAAAAAAGAGCCACCAAATGGCAGCTCTTGTAAGGGTTCATGTTTTAATTATTTTATAATTTTTTCAACTATTCTTTGTGTAGGAGAATTTATTTGCAACAAATAAATTCCGGCTGGCAATGTTGATAGGTTATCAATTTTGAAATAATTACTTCCTTTGATTACGGTCAGTTGTTTTGAAACAATTTCTTTCCCCTGTACATTCAAAATCTTTACAGACACCGCTTCTGAAGCGTTCCAATCTACGTTTACATTCACAAATTCTGTAAAAGGATTAGGAGAAACTGTTATGGCCTGATTTGCCTTTTTAGTTTTCACTGAAACTATTTTTGATAAATTCGCTTTTCCATCAAGGTCAATTTGTTTCAAGCGGTAGTAAACGGCTGTACCGGTAAAAAAATAAGCGCTATCAGTAATTGAATAAGAATGCACCGCATTAGTTGTTCCATTTCCTGCAACAGTTTCAAGATCTGAAAATATATTTCCATCATAGCTTCTTTGAACGATAAAGCGGCTGCAATTAATTTCCATTGAGGTCATCCAATCTACCTTTACGGTGTTGTTTTGTAAAAGTGCGGCGCCAAATTTTGTCAGCGTTACCGGCATCGGACCAGCTTCCGGATTAATGATTGCAGTCCCATCATCGACAAAGTTTACTCCGGCATCTGAATTGGAAGTAATTCGAGCAATATTGAGTATAGAAGGAACGGGAATTCCTGCGCCCGGATTATTTACCGTAACCTGGAACTGGACTTCGTAGCTGTCATTTGCAGCGAGCGTGCCGCCGGCGCTGCTTGTAGCACCGGTTCCCAGCCTGAAAGCTACTGCTTTTACAGAACCTTTAACGGTGTATTCAGCAATATCATCACCTGCTTTATCAGTTTGCAGACCGGCAGTCACACCTGGTGCACTGATTACTTTTAAAGAGCCTGCTTTATAAGTGACTGTATTCGGAAGGGTATCTGTAACGATCACATTATTGGCATTGCCCGGACCGTTATTTGAACCTTTCAAAGTATAAGTCAATATTTCGCCAACTTCTGCAAGGTGATTATTATTGGCATCAGAAACAAACTTATCAAGCGTAATAGTCGGATCTTTCATTTTAATCGTGAAAGTGAAAACACCCGGATAATACTGATCCTGTTCTGTACCAAATTGTAATTTAACAGAATTGGCATTAGCGGTAATTCCGTAGCCGGTTCCGACATTAAACATATCAATATCAATACCCATCTGGTTGGTATAATTGGGATTTTTGGTTGTCACATGAACGCCATTATCAGTAATGGTACCGTTCCATGGATTATCAGAAGGATTTGTTGTGTTGGAAAAAGTATTTCCGTTGATTTTCAAAAAATCTCCGCTTAGATTCGCATCGCCTTCCCAGGCCACCACACCCATCTTTGCATCAGCAGCAGTGAGTGTTCCGGAAGGAACATCAAGGCCGGTTAAGGTAACGGTACTGATAGTTGAACTACCTCCATTATACACCTGCTGAAATCCATCGTAAACCCTTACGCTGTTATAAGCAACTGCTGAATTTTCATATACAACTACAATGCTCCAGCCTCCATGGTTACCGCCATTACCGGCAGCTCCGGTACTTAAAGGAACGTTTCCTACAGTGTAAGTTCCCGCACCATTATTTTTGATAAAAGTGGTAATATCTGCATAAGCCTGGTATTCGGTATTTCCAGTGGCATTTGTGATTGCAGTTTTATCAATGCCCAATGCAGTTACATCAGAATAAACGTTGGTGGTTCCTTTCCGGATCTTAATGGTCTTGTTAGCAGCTTTGGTAAGATCAAAATCTTTGTCAGCAACGCGGCCTCCCCAATATAGGCGGGCAAGTTTTATAGTATTGGTACCAACGGGAAGAATTAAATCCGCAGATGAAGAATTCCTGGTAACACTTCCATTTCCTGTGCTGCCGTCAATATCAACATATTCCATGTCTTCATTGTCATTTCCGTAGCTGCTATTGCCATTTTTAGCGTTATCATTCATTTTAGTCAGATCGACCTTTTTGTTTGAGATGATGTTCATCAAAGTGTTACCAAAAATAGTAGAGCCACCTTTTAAATTTTCAGAATAAACCAGGCTGTAGCTCCTGCTTTGGCTGCGTCCGGCAAAGGAAATAAGGAAAAGTACCGAAAAGGCAAAAAACCTGGTAAACCATTTCTTTTCAAAAGAAATTTTTGAAGTAAAAATTTGCATGTTAGTTAAATTTTCTTGTGTTTAAAATGATAAGTTGAGTTTATCATAAACTTTGGACGTTACTTAGAGGCAGGCTTCTTGCAGGAACAGGGATTGGTATAAAAAGAGGTAAAATAAAACGTGAGGAAATTTGGAATGGTGTATTCAACCATTATAAATGCAATGATACCGTAAGCATTTGCTTTTCGAAAGATAATTTGGAATCAGGAAAGGGAATAGTTAGCGTTTTCTGAGGATTGGGGACGACAAAAATAGATATTAGTTTGAATAATCAAAAGTTTTTGACAAAATTTTTTTTATCCTCAAATTTTTACAGAAAAATAAGAATGAGGTTATTTGTTTCTTTACTGATTGCGTCAAGATAAAATATAGCAACTACGCCAAGCTATACTATCTTTAGTAAGAAACGCTATTTTTTCTCTAATTTACTCATTACGAGAGCGCCAATTTTTTTCCCCTGCTCATACGCGTCCAAAACCGATTTTCTGTAATGGATACCTCCATAAAAACGGCTGAATGCCACTTCGTGGGATGCTTCATCCAGGTTTTTGAAATTTCTGTCCGGCCATCCCCATGTTCTTTCTGATGAGTCACGAAAAGAAGTGTTTTCTTTATATATACTTTGCAGTACGACTGCTGCTGCAGCGGAAATCGTAGAATGTGCGCTGTTATATTCAGGAAATGGAGGAGTTTGAAGATAAGGCATCCATTTAGCGTCAATATACCTGTTGATGTAAGTCTCAGGCCTAAGTACATCGTACTTATACTTGGTAAACCAGCAACAAATGAAGGCGTCATAAATTCCGATGCTCACTCCTGTATACGCATACACGGTCTTATAAAAATCTGCATGGTTATTTTTTGAAATCGTACCGATCACTTCCATCCAATGGCCAGCAGGAGACATGGCTTTTGTTGCAAACATGGCATGGCCTTCCACATGTAATTTAAAATTATTACAATCCCAAAAATTGGCAATCCATTTTTTCGCTGAATCAAGATTGTTGCCGGTAACCATCACATCTTTTGCCTCTTTATAAAATTCACTCGACGTATCTTTACTAAAAGGAGGCATACCCGGTGCTGGATACATATTTGCAGAATCCATAACCATACATCGCATGGTTTTCCATAACGGTTCTACTGCGTCAAAATATCCGGGCGGCGTTGGTGTCCAATGTCCCTCCAAACCGGTAGGTGTAAAATTAAAGCCTCTAGTTTGTGCATAATTATCGCCCTTGCTCCATGAAAGTATGGAATCTCCGACTTCATCGCCATACTTAACGGAGTATTTAAAAATTGAATCAGGCATCCCGGAATTTTGCGCCAGCAATTTTACAGAATCAATAATATGCTGCATCGTGTCAGAAGAAAAAGTAAGTTGCTTTCCCACTTTTAAAAAAGCAATCATCGATGCAAAAGGAAAATCAATTTTTTTGTCTTTATAAACCGCCGGAATGTTGTTCAATCCTTTTACTTTTCCTTGCAAAGAAGCAAAGTGATGCCCCTCTTTAGCCAATACTTCAAAAGCAGCAAGGTTGGAATAGGCATATATCCTGGAAGCTACAGGTGGCGTAAAAATGTCGTAAATAATTACATAAGTAAGGCTGTGAACCACCGTGGTATAAAGATTTGGATTGTGCATTACTTTAACATAATCGTTCTTTTTTTGATTGCAACTAATGAATTGCATTGCGACAAACAGCCCAAGGACCAATTTGATGACACCTCTATGAAAAAGCGTTTTCATTTTATTTTAAAGCAATTAAGTGGTTATTTAAAGTCATTTTGTAAAGATGGTTTTTCTATTTTCCTACATTTTTTAAAATTACAAAAGGAGGTGAATCTTTCCAATCTACCTTATGTTTCATGATCACCGGCCCAATGGAAAAATTACCTAAAATAATATCTGTCCTTCCATCACCGTCAACGTCGCCGGCATCCATACTTATCCATCTTCCCATCGTTGCCTGCGGAAATGAATAAGGGTGAAAGTCGAAGTTTCCCTTATTTTCCAGATAAACAAAACTTTCTTCCGGCTGATGCAAGTAATCAGCAAAGAAACTAATAGTGGCAATATCCAAATCCCCGTCTCCGTCGTAATCTCTTGCAATTGCTTTGTAGCATCCATTGATGGGAAAGAAATATTTCTGTTTAAAGTGATTTGTGCCGTCATTCATAAAAATATATACGCCGTGGTAAGGTTTTAACACCCTGGAATAATCTGCATTATCACCGCAAGTATAAAGAATATCAGGGTGGCCGTCTTTGTTAAAATCATCCAGTTCGAAATAAGAAGATCCATAAGAGGGCGGAAATTTTAATACTTCCTGCTGCTCAAAAGTGCCATTTCCTTTATTGGTAAAAAGAAAAATTCCTTCGTCTCCCTGTGCAAATAAAGCCCATATATCCGGTAAGCCGTCGTGGTTATAATCGGTTATGTAAGCTTTGATGGCTCCCGGAACTTCTCTTATTACATGTCTTTCAAATTTATTATTTCCCTTGTTTTCCAACCATGATAATGCGCCTTTCAAATTTCCGAATTCGCATACCAAATAATCCGTTTTTCCATCATGGTTCAAATCTGCAGAGGTTATCTGCACCGGCCTTTGTAAACTATCGATTGTTTTAGAAGAATCTATTTGCCATGCGCCATGAGAATCGCTATTAATAAATTCTTCTTTACCAAATTTACCATTATTGGGATTTAATATTCCGATATTACAAGCAATTAAGTTTTCTTTATCAAAGTCCAAATTCACAACGGGACCGGAGGTATTTAATGAATCCGTAACGTGTAAAGCAGCATTAAAAAAATAGAGCTTTTTTCTGACTGCATCACTTATCACTACTCTATGTATGGAATCTGCGGAATTAATTTTTACAAAGCAGGTAGCCGGCATCTCGTAATGAATATTTGGAATTTCTACCTGGAAAAGAGGCAAACCTTTTTTGATAGGATATTTACGTTTTTGTCCAGGTAATGAATCCGGAGAAGTGGCTTCGAAATAATCCAAGATATTTTGCCATTCACTCATTTTCAGCATTGGTTCAGCCGGATAAAAATCACGACCAATATACTCGTCTCTCGTTTTTGGATAAACGTTAAATCCGTATCTGAAAATGCCGAGCCGTGGACCCATTGCCGGCAACACTCCATTCTCCCAGGTTTTAGAATCCAGCAAAGAAGGATCCGGCAACTGATGGCAAGACTGGCAATACAGTTTTGCAAGATCCTCGCCTTTTTCAATGCTTGACAATGACACCTCTTTGTGAGCGCTGTTTCGATGGTAACTTTTACAACCACTTAAAAGCATTGAGAAATTAAAAATAAGAAATGCAATTAAAAGTTCTTTTGCTGCACCGATTTTGCTTTTTATCATTGACTTATTATTGAAGATTCAATTTGCGAACCGCACCTTTATTATTTTTTATGTCCACAGAAACGACGTTCTCATCCACTGTTAGAAATCGTCCGGATTGAGATAAAAAAGAAGAACCGTATCCAATTTCACGTTTTTGTTTTTCACCATTTTTATAAAAGATAACTGCGCTTTCATCAAAAGGTTTTAATGGGATCAATCTCTTATTTTTTTTCAGCTCAAAAATTTTTAAAGCGCCTTTATTCTGGCTGGCGGCCAATAAGTATTTTCCTTTACTGCTTCCCAGCGAAACCAAAGCTTTTCCATCGCCCGGAATATAGATGCCACTCTGCAAAATGGATTGCGGTTTAAAATTTCCCTTTCCATCGCCTTTCATTAATAAGCCATTCAGTGCATCATATCTTCCCAACGAAGGCTCTGTGCCATAATCATTTCCATTAATCGCCACATCCAGGTTTCCATCTCCATCAAAATCACCAACAGACATGCCATTGACCACAGAAATTTGCGCCTGTACAGGTAACGCGGTCATTGTAAACTTTCCATTTCCGTTATTTTTCAAAAAAGCTGATGAAAAATAATTCGCATGCATTTTCAAAGCTCCTTTTAGTTGATCTTTTGTCAATAAAGAATCCATTGGTGCGTTTGCAAAAGATTTATAGGTTTCAAATCTTTTTCGGATAGAGATCATTTGTTTTAGAATATCATCCCTTGATTGTGCGGGAAATTCTTTTCTTTCAGTGTCACTTTGCGAAGCCGGCAAGTAAACTGAAATAAATGCATCATAGGTTCCATTATTATCAAAATCCTTAGAAACGATATTGACCGGGTATTGGTCCGTGGCTTGAAAAAAAGAGTTTCTTCCAAGATTTCCTAACATATAATCCATTTTGCCGTCATTGTTAAAATCTCCGGCGGCAATAGAACTCCACCAGCCTAGGTTATTTGCAACACCGCTTGTTTTGGTAACATCTCGGAAAATCCCTTTATCATTTTCAAGAAAAGTAACCGGCATCCATTCGCCCACAAGAATCAAATCGGGCCAGCCATCGTTGTTAAAGTCAGTAAATAGTGCATCGCTCACCATTCCAATATTTTTTAGTGCCGGCGCTACTGAATCGGTTACATCAGTAAATTTAACCTGCCCGTTCTTTGTATCATTTCTAAAAATAAAGCTGGATACAGGTTTGGGATAATTGGCCGGATCTACCCTTCCTGAAACGAACAGATCCAGGTCGCCATCTTTGTCATAATCGATTGCTCTTACGCAAAATTTACTTGTATAATTTTTTGGTAAGGCTGTAGTATCTTCTATAAAATTGCCTTTGCCATCATTGAGATACAGTTTATCCTGGTAAGAAGGATCATTATGTACGGCCTGATAACCTCCACTGGTTATATAAAGGTCCAGGTCACCATCACCATCGGCATCAAATAATAAAATTCCTTCATCCTGGTAATTTTTTGTTAGTGAATCTTTAGGATTTAATAAACTTTTTTGAATGAACTTCCCATTTGGCTGCTGTAAAAACAACTGAGCGCTGTGATTGTAAGAACCGCCTACTACAATGTCATCGAGGCCATTGCCATCAATATCACCTACGGCAAGAGAAGGGTTGTATTCTGAAAACTTGTGAGGCAAAGTGCGCTGAACATAAAAGTCTACAAAATCTTTTTCCTGCTGCAGGTAATGAATGTTTACAGAATCATTCACTTCTTCAAACAAAGCATTTTTATCAGCAGAATTAGGTGAAAAAGAATAATTTAAAAGTGCATTTTTAATGTTCACTTTTAAAAGCTGATTTGCTTTTACATTCTGCAGAATCTGCATTTTCCCATTAGGCCATTTAATAATAACCGAATCGACAGTGTTGTTTTTACCCAATCCAAAATGAGCTACATCCTGATCTGACGATAAATAACCACGATACGGCGTATTTTCCCAAACCTGTTGTTTTCCTTTTTCATAATGCAATTCAACAAATGCCCCTAAACCGTTGATATTTTGTTTGCTTCCTTCAAATTTTATCTGCAGATAATTGCTGGACGTCCTATTTGTTTCGCGCGACATATTTTTATAGATCATCGCTTCGTCGTTGATATTATTCACCACCAGGTCCATGTCTCCGTCATTATCCAGATCAGCGTATGCTGCCCCGTTTGAAAAACTCGCTTCGGTCAACCCCCATTTTTCAGAAACGTCGCTGAAAGTAAGATCACCATTATTCATGAAAGCATAGTTGTGAATCTTCACTACAGGGATCTGTGCAAGAATATCCTGTTTTGAAGCCAAGGTATAAGCTCGTTGACGATAGGCCATAAAGTCGTGATCCGTTACATCTTTAGGATAGCCATTGGTAATAATCATATCCCTGTTACCATCATTATTAAAATCCGTAACCACAGGAGTCCAGCTCCAATCCGTTTGTGAAATTCCACTTAAAAAACCAATCTCACTAAAGGCGGGCGGGCCAATAGAATCATGATTACCAATACGTGGCCCCTGGTTCAACTGAAGTGTGTTGTGAACATACTGGTATTGATAACCATAAAGATCAAAGTTTATATAACTCTGGTAGCTGTTACTTCCCATCATCATTTTCTTCCGGTAATTATCTTCAGGGTTCATGTCCAAAGCAATTACATCAGCCAGACCGTCATTATTTATATCCACAATATCCTGGCCCATGGCAGTAGCGGAAGTATGTTTAAAATACTCTTTCGAACGGTCGGTGAAGGTGCCGTCATGGTTATTGATATACAGGATATCATCCGTGAGAAAATCATTGGTTACATAAATGTCTTTCCAGCCGTCCATGTTTATATCTGCAATGGTAGCAGCATGCGAATAACCTTCGGTAAGAATGCCTGCCTGTTTGGAAACATTCGTAAAAACCGGATGATTTAAACGGGCATTGAAATCATTTCGATAAAGACGGCCCGTACTGGGGAAAGTGCCGTTGGTAATGATAGGGCGATATACATTCGGATTGATAGAAGGAATATTTTCATTAACAGAAAGATACATATCCAGGTCACCATCATTATCATAATCAAAAAAAGTAGCCATGGTGGAATAAGTCGTATCATTCAATCCATATTCGGCAGCCATCTCTTTAAAATGCGGAACACCGTTTTTGTCAATTCCCTGGTTTACATATAAGAGATTTTGTCTTTTCTGTGCATCACTTCCAATAGCAACACAAACATACAAATCCAGCAACCCGTCGTTATTAATATCTACTACAGAAACGCCCCTACACCATCTGCCTTCACCCCCAACTTTTGCAATATCTGTTACATCCTGAAATTTAAAATCGCCTTTATTAAGATAAAGTTTATTTGAAACAAGATTACCTGTAAAATAAATATCCTGTAATCCGTCATTATTGAAATCGCCAATCCCGACTCCACCGCCGTTGTAAACGTTTATCATATCCAAAGGATTGATCGAATCATTCTCAACGATCTTGTTATTGAAATGTATATCCGAATGATCAGCAGATATTTCTTCAAAAACGGTTACTTTTTTTTTGCAGGAGAAAAGGAAAAGAATGGTAAAAAAACAAAAAAGATATTGAATCTTCATAACTAAGCTCTTAATGTTTAGTTGGCAACATTGAGATAACGGCTCAACCTATCGAAAACTTAAGTAGTTGCAATTAATAATGGAAAGTACAAAAAAAAGGTGATGATTTGTATTTCATCACCTTTTCAAAAAAATAAATTACATTTTAATATCCGGGGTTCTGTTTTAACGGACCTCCCTCCTTATCAATTTCATTTATTGGAATTGGGAAGAGTTCGTTTTTACCTGCGGTAAAAGTGTGGCCATTTAAAACGGGATTGGGTATGCGGGTATCAGCTTTAATATAAGCATTTAATACGGCGGCCATGTACCCCTTAGGTTCAGGGCCTCCATATAAGCCATCCCAACGTTGCAAATCAAAGAATCGTTTCCCTTCCATTCCAGTTTCCAGTTGTTCTTCCATGTGCACTGCTTCACGTGCATATGCCTGTCCGTTTGTTGTAAAACTAGTTGACGCCGGTGTTCCATATAAACCAATCTGATAATTGGCTGCAGGTGTAGTTGTAAATCCCTTGGAAGGATCACTGTTATCAATATAAGTATGTACCCAATATTCCGGATGGGCTTTCATACGGTTCCTTACTGTATTTACATCAGCCTGAGCAGCATCCAGTTGGTTGGC
>JAICYZ010000395.1 GCA_025933935.1 Chitinophagaceae bacterium | reverse complement strand
TGCCGCGGGAGGGACGTTTGTAACAGTGGCCGGTCCGATCGCCGCACACCCTCCAGGGGTCCTTACTGTTGATTTTGTGGTCATACCGGATAGCGCCCAATTAACTGAGATTGTCCGGCGCGTTCGGAACGGCCGGCTGCGCACAAATACCGGCAACATCACTACCCTCGACGATGCCATTGCTGCCTTCAATCCGGCCAACCGGTCAAAGGGCAAGACGATCATTCGCGTTCTCCCGTAAAGACCGGGGGGCGCCGTCAAAGCTTTGGAATAGGAAGATACTAAGTTTGCAATCATGGATATTTTATCATGACCGGCTTTAATAAAAGTGGAAGCCATCAGCAAAGCCACAAATAGACCTGTTTTTTTCCTGACAATCAATTATTTTTCACACTTTGTACTTGTAAAAAGAAGTTCTATTGAAAACAAAATAAATAATTCATGCCCAGGCCTCCGGTAAATACACTTCCAAAACCTACACTCAAAGAAAAGTTGGCTGCGCTTGGAAATCTTCCCCGTTTTTTTAAACTCGTATGGGAAACCAATCACTGGTATGCGATTTTGGATATTCTGTTCCGGTTAATCCGGTCGGCCATACCTGTGAGCATATTGTTTATTGGTAAACTTATTATAGACGAAGTAATCTTATTAAGCAAAACACATAGTACCGCTCTTACCTACCTATGGAAATTGGTTTTAGCAGAATTAGCCCTGGCAATTATATCTGATGCCCTGGCCCGTGCTACTGCTTTAGTAGATAGTTTATTGGGCGATCTCTTTTCCATCCACACATCTGTAAAGATCATGGAACATGCAGCCACTCTTGATCTCGACCAGTTTGAAGATTCTGAATTTTATGACAAGCTGGAGCGTGCAAGACAACAAACTATCGGCCGCACGATTCTATTAACGCAGGTCCTTGCCCAGGTGCAGGATATGATTACCATGGCCTTTCTCCTCGTTGGATTAATGACCTTCAATGCCTGGTTAATTTTATTATTGCTTGTCGCCATCGTTCCCGCCTTCCTTGGCGAATCTTATTTTAACGACAAGAGTTATGCCCTTACCCGCGGGCAAACGCCGGAACGGCGCGAGCTGGATTACATGCGTTATCTTGGTGCAAGCGATGAAACTGCCAAGGAAGTGAAACTTTTTAACCTTTCAGGGTTTTTAATTGACCGCTTCAAGATGCTGAGCAATAAATTTTATGGCGATAACAAAAAGCTTTCGGTAAAGCGTGCATCCTGGGGAACTTTTTTTGCATTGATAGGCAGTTTCGGTTATTATGCCGCTTATGTTGTGATGATCTTCTCAACAGTGGAAGGCGCTCTTACCGTTGGTACGCTTACATTTCTTGCAGGATCGTTCAGGCAATTGAGAAGCCTCCTCGAAAGTATATTATCCCGTTTTACCAGCGTATCACAGGGGGCTATTTACCTTCGTGATTTTTTTGATTTTTTTGAAATCCAACCCAAAATTACCGCCGCTGCAAAGCCTGTCCCTTTTCCAAATCCCATCCGTCAGGGGATTACTTTTGAAAACGTTGGCTTCAAATATCATAATAGTGACAAATGGGCCAACCGGCATTTAAATTTCACTTTGCATACCGGGGAAAAGGTTGCGCTGGTCGGTGAAAATGGGGCAGGCAAAACAACATTAGTAAAATTAATGGCCCGGCTTTATGATCCTGTTGAAGGACGCATTCTGCTGGATGGCATTGACCTGCGGGAATACGATATTGGGGATCTGAGGAAAAACATCGGAATTATATTCCAGGATTATTTGCGCTACCAGTTGAGTTTCGCGCAAAACATTGCCGTTGGCAATATTGACGAACAGGATAACCGTCCGCTGATCAAAATGTCTGCGGAAAAAAGTTTAGCCAATCTGCTTGCGGAAAGATTGCCTGAAAAATATGACCAGGCATTAGGCCGGCGTTTTAATAATGGTATTGAATTAAGCGGTGGCGAATGGCAGAAAGTGGCGCTTGCAAGAGCTTACATGAAAGAAGCCCAAATACTCATACTTGATGAGCCTACCAGTGCATTGGATGCACGGGCTGAATATTCGGTATTTCAGCGGTTTGCAGAACTCAGTAAAGGCAAAACTGCCGTGCTTATTTCCCATCGTTTCTCAACAGTACGGATGGCCGACCGGATCCTTGTGCTGGACAAAGGACAAATTATAGAGATGGGCAGCCATGAAGAATTGATCAAAAAAAACGGACATTATGCAGAGTTGTTTTTGCTGCAAGCGAAGGGTTATCAGTAGATCAGTTAGCAGGATGAAGCCTCAAACACCGAACAGTGCATCAATCAACTACGTTCAAATCTGTATAAGAATTACGATGTCCGGCATAATTAAAATGAGGTGAAACCATTTTTAAACGAAAGATATACAATTTGGTTAAATGCAAAAACAAAGGAATAAAGCGATTTCTTCTTTAAGTTTACTATAAAATTCCTTTTTCAACACTATGCATTTCCTATAGTTCCTGCTTGGTTACCACCCTAAACTGGCTTTCCATGTTAGAAAGACCAGCAATAGCAGAAATATAAAAATTAACCAGCTAAGTGTGCATTGC
>JAICYZ010000287.1 GCA_025933935.1 Chitinophagaceae bacterium | reverse complement strand
TTTTTTTAAATTTACTTTTAAGTTATTTTTAATCGCGCATAAACTGTGAAACAAGAATTTGCATTAAAACTTTGTTTGTGGTGACGAGGAGTGCTACTAAATAGGCACCATCAGAATCGGGATTTATTTTAACGAAATAAACAAAATTCAAAATGAAAAAACTGGCAATTACCTGTTTTTTGATCCCCCTTTTTTTGAACGCATTCTCCCAGCATTATGATAATTTCAAAGTCTCTGTTTATTGCCGTGCTTATGAGGTAAAGCAAATGGCGGATACCACTAATTATTTAAAACCAAAATGGAATGAAATATCGCGCCAGTTAAAAGTGGATAAAGTATATCTTGAAACCCATCGCGATTTAATTATTGTTGACCAGAAAACTGTAGACATAGCAAAAAGATTTTTTAAAGACAGAGGAATCGAAGTCGCTGGAGGAATCACGCTGACCATCAGCGAACCAAACCGTTTTCAAACATTTTGTTACAGCAATCCCGATGACAGGAAATATGTAAAAAACCTGAGCGAATACACCGCGAAAAATTTTGATGAATTTATCCTCGACGATTTCTTTTTTACCAATTGTAAAGATGACGGTGCCATAAAAGACAAAGGCAGCAGAAGCTGGACTCAGTATAGATTACAGCTTTTGACTGAAGCGACAAAATCCCTGATTGTGGGGCCTGCAAAAGCAGTAAATCCTCATGTAAAAGTGATAGTGAAATTTCCAAACTGGTATGAGCATTTCCAGGGACTTGGTTTTAATTTAAAAGATGAGCCGAAAATATTTGATGGCATTTATACCGGTACTGAAACACGTGATGCGGTGACGTCGGCCCAGCATCTTCAGCCTTATCATGGTTACAGCATCATCCGTTATTTTGAAAATATTGCTCCCGGCAAAAATGGCGGAGGCTGGGTTGATCCTTTTGCCAGTAACTATTCTGACCGCTATGCGGAACAACTTTGGATAACGTTGTTCGCAAAAGCCAGGGAACAAACCTTGTTCGATTTTAGAAGTTTAAGCAGGCCAATTTATATGACCGACCGTGCACGATGGCAGGGACAGCATGCCAGTTTTGATTATGATGAAATGATGCAAACGCTTGTATTATAATGGCGATCAACCTGAAAAGCCGTCAACCATTGCAAGAGTGGCGGGATATACTTTTGAAAAAGTGGATAAGTTTGTAGGCAAACTCGGTAAGCCAATTGGCATAAAAAGCTACCGTCCTTACAATGCAGTCGGTGAAGATTTTTTGCAGAGTTACCTGGGTATGATTGGTTTACCAATGGATATGCAACCTGATTTTCCTGCAGAAGACAGTGTCGTTTTACTGACAGAAGAAGCAAAGTTTGACAACGATATTGTCGGTAAAATAAAAAAGCAGTTGACCGAAGGGAAAACAGTAGTTATTACCTCCGGCTTATTAAAAAATATACAATCAAAACTTGATGATATTGTTGAATTGCGTTACACTGACCGGAAAGCATTGGTGCAGGATTATACAGCCGGTACTTTCCAACTTATTCATACAGAAAAGCCAATTTTAATTCCGCAGATACAATATTTGACGAATGATTCGTGGGAAATTGTTTCGGGCATTAGTGGCCAGGATGGATGGCCGATTTTACACGAAGCTGATTATTCAAAAGGACATTTCTATGTGTTAACTATTCCCGATAATTTTTCCGATTTATATAATTTGCCTCCCGAGGCGTTGAACAAAATACGTGAGGTGATGGGGGCACAATTATCTGTGCAGATTGAAGGGCCTTCTGGTATCGCCTTGTATGTTTACGATAACAACACATTTATTGCAGAATCATTTTTAGATAAAGAAACAGCGATAAATATTGTTACATCAAATCAGCATCATAAAATAGCCGATTTAACTAGCAGCCAGCAGTTTGTTGGAGAACTGAGAAAGCCGGGAATGAGTTATATTGAAAAAAACCGAAAAGAAAAGAATGTTTTCCATGTTTCCATAAAGCCGCATTCTTTCCAGGTATTTCAGCTGGAATAAGCACCGGTTATTCACTTGATTTTTTTTCAGGTAAGCATTATTTTAACGAAAAAGCTTACATTAGCGTAATAAACGTAAAATTGACACTTATCTTACCGGCACAATTTTGTTTTGTTGACAATATTTCATTGCAAGTTTCGGGATCAGATATTCTTAAGTTTTTTAATTCGGATTTGAAGTAGGCATTTCACTGCATTATTTTCAGAAGAAATGGTTTCATGAAAAATCATTTTCTGAATTCATTTTGAGGGCAAATGGTTTAAGAGCGATTTCATTTATTGGTACGCAAAACCAGATAAAATTTTTATAAAAATGAAAAGCGCATTATTTGTTTGTTTACTGTTCATCGCAGGCAATTGTTTTGCTCAAAAACAAGGCAATCTAAAACTTTGGTATAATATACCCGCAGGCGATATATGGGAAAATGCTTTGCCTGTTGGGAATGGTTTTTTGGGAGCGATGGTGTATGGAAATGTGGACACTGAAACCATTCAGTTAAACGAGTATACGGTTTGGAGTGGAAGCCCAAACACAAATGATAATCCACTCGCTCTTGATTCATTGGCAGAAATGCGGAAACTGATTTTTGAAGGAAAACAAAAAGAAGCCGAGCAAATCGCCAACAGGGTGATCATCAGTAAAAAATCGCAGGGGCAAATGTATGAGCCGGTAGGGGAACTTCATTTGGCTTTTGATGTACAAAACAATTACACTGATTACTATCGTGAACTGGATATAGAAAAAGCAGTTGCAAAAACTTCTTACAAAGTCGGCGATGTTACTTATACGCGGCAAGTGCTGGCTTCTTTTCCTGACCGTGTTATTGTGGTGAGATTGACTGCAAGCAAACCGGGCAGCCTTTCTTTTAATGCGTTTTATTCGACACCTCAGCCGAATGCAGAGATGAAAACAACTTCTTCAAAAGAATTGACCATCGCCGGTACAACAATTGACCACGAAGGCATAAAAGGAATGGTAAGATTTAAAGGGATAACGCGTATTAAAACAGAAGGCGGTTCGCTTTCAACAACAGATACATCGCTGTTGGTGAACGGCGCAAATGCAGCCACTATCTACATTTCAATCGCTACCAATTTTAATAATTACGAAGATTTAACTGGGAATGAAAATCAACGATCAGCTAGTTACTTAAACAAAGCGTATCCAAAAAAATTCGCGGAAATTTTAAAAGCGCATATTTCAGCATATCAAAAATATTTCAACCGCGTGAAGCTCGATCTTGGAACCACAGACGCGGCGAAACTTCCAACTGATGAAAGATTGAAAAATTTTGATAAAGCCGACGACCCGCAATTTGTAACGCTTTATTACCAGTTTGGAAGATATTTATTGATTTCATCCTCACAGCCAGGCGGCCAGCCTGCAACGCTTCAGGGCATTTGGAATAATAAAATGTATCCGCCATGGGATAGCAAATACACCATCAACATCAATACTGAAATGAATTACTGGCCCGCAGAAAAAACGAATCTTTCGGAAATGACGGAGCCGTTGATAAACATGGTAAAAGAGTTATCAGTCGCCGGCGTGAAAACTGCAAAAGACATGTATGGCGCCGGTGGCTGGATGACGCATCACAACACAGATATCTGGAGAATTACCGGCGGCGTTGATGGCGCCTTCTGGGGACTTTGGCCCAATGGTGGCGGTTGGCTGAGTCAGCATCTTTGGGAGCATTATCTATACAGTGGTGATAAAGAATTTCTCGCGTCCGTGTATCCTGTTTTGAAAGGCGCTGCAAAGTTTTATGATGATTATTTGATTGAGCATCCTAAGTATCACTGGCTGGTAATTTGTCCGGATGAATCACCGGAAAATGCAACGGCCGCACACCAGCATTCTTCCTTGGATGCGGGTGTAACGATGACCAATCAAATTGTGTTTGATGTTTTCACCACCGCAATTGATGCTGCAAAAATTTTAAACAAAGACCAGGCATTTGCTGATACATTAAAACAAAAAAGAAGCCGGCTTGCACCCATGCATATTGGCCAGTATGGACAATTGCAGGAATGGCTTGATGATGTAGATAATCCCGACGACCATCACCGGCATATCTCTCATTTGTACGGCTTGTTTCCATCTAATCAAATATCGCCCTATCGTACTCAGAAATTATACAGTGCTGCGAAGAATACATTGATACAACGTGGTGACGTTTCTACCGGCTGGAGTATGGCCTGGAAAGTAAACTGGTGGGCAAAAATGCTCGATGGAAATCATGCGTATAAATTAATTCAAAATCAACTCAGACCTGTTGGTACCAACAGGGAAGGCGGTGGTTCTTACAACAATCTTTTTGATGCGCATCCGCCATTCCAGATTGACGGCAACTTTGGATGCACCTCAGGTATTACCGAAATGCTGATGCAAAGCGAAGATGGCGATTTAAATTTATTGCCTGCGCTGCCTGATGTCTGGAAATCAAAAGGCAGCGTAAGCGGCTTGCGTGCCAGAGGCGGTTTTGATGTAGTAAATGTCGTTTGGAAAGATGGGAAAATTGTAAAGGCGGTTATTAAATCCAATCTTGGTGGTAATCTTCGTTTGCGCGTACCCAATGAAATGAAAATGAGCACTGGCGCACGTTTGAAAAAAGCAAGTAGTGATAATCCAAATGTTTTTTATCAAACTGAAAAAATTACCGAACCTATTATTTCAGAAAAAGCAAACATCACGTTGCCGGATTTGAAGCCAACTTTTGTTTACGATATACCAAGTGAAAAAGGAAAAACTTATACACTGGTTGTGGAATAAAAATAAAGGAACAGCCGGTAAACAAAGAAATAATCGCTTTTTTGATTTTAA
>JAICYZ010000130.1 GCA_025933935.1 Chitinophagaceae bacterium | reverse complement strand
GCTGCCACTGCTCTTTATGGATTGCGTGGAGCAAATGGTGTGGTTGTAATCACTACCAAATCTGCCAGGGCCGGAGTAATGCGTATTACATTTAATACTACCTGGGGAATTGACCAGGTGGACAAATTTCCAAAAGTACAGAATAAATTCACCCAGGGCTATTCAGGTGAGTATGATTCCACCTCATTTTGGCCTGAATGGGGACCAACGGTTGCAGATGCCATAAAGGAAGATCCTACGCATCCGGCAAAATTGTACAATCAATATGCAAGGGCTTATATCAATGGAAATCAAAACCGCAACAACATCAGCTTTTCAGCCGGTACAGATAAAGCATCCCTTTCTTCTTCGTTGTCTTATTTTAAACAAAATGGAACCATTCCATTCACCTGGTATCAGGACATTTCGGCGCGGCTCAATGGAACATTGAAATTCAGTGATAAATTTAACATGGGTACTTCGCTTTATTACATCAATACGGATGGTAACTTTTATGATGCGAACCGCTTTAACGAAAATCTTTCTTACTGGTCCCCGAGATGGGATGTAAGGGATTATCTGAAGCCAGATGGTACGCAGCAAACTTATGGAAATAATAATCCATGGTATTCTGCTTACACCAGCAAATTCAGGTCGAATGTGAACCGTCTTATCGGGAATGTAAATTTCTCTTATTCACCGATAAAGTGGTTCACCGCCAGTTATAAGTTGGGAATGGATTATTATTCAGATGCCCGTACCAAAACTAATCCGGGACCAAAAGGCGTTCCGGGAGAAGTAGTTGGTGCAGACGATAATGGACTCGGCTTTGTAGGAGAATATCGAAAAAATTACCGTCAGGTAAATTCAAACCTGATGCTCACTTTTGACAATGACTGGACAAGCAAATTCAAAACTACACTAAGATTGGGGAATGATTTGCTGGACAGAAGTATTGATATGATCGCCGCCGAAGGAAGTGACCTGGCGGTATATAATCTATATAATTTAGGCAACGCTAAAAACCAGGTTATCGGGCAATATAAAGAGCAATATCGTATTATTGGCGCGTTTGGAGAATTTACTGCTGCCTATAATAATGACCTCTTTCTTACACTTACCGGAAGAAACGACTGGACTTCTTCATTGGAACAGAAATACCGCTCATTCTTCTATCCATCAGCCAGCTTGAGTTATATGTTTTCTGATCAATTAAAAAATGTCAAATGGCTCACGGATGGAAAATTAAGAATGTCGTTGGCACAGATTGGTAAAGACGCCAATCCATACAGTACCAGCATTGTATACGTTACCAATGGAGCACCGATAGATAATACGCTTTTATTTACCAGGAGTAATGCATCAGGCGTTTCAAATTTAAAACCGGAAATGACGACAGCTTTTGAAGTAGGAACGGATCTGAATTTTTTAAATAACAGGCTGGGACTAAATTTTACCTGGTACCGTTCGGTAAGTAAAGATCTGATTATGGGAATTGCTACTGATCCGGGAACTGGATTTTCTTCTATTACTTTAAATGCCGGATCAATTCAAAATAAAGGCGTGGAATTAACACTTCGTGGTAAGCCTGTTGAAAGCAAAGACTTTAACTGGAATGTGATGGTGAATTTTTCTGCTAATCGTAATAAAGTCTTATCTATTTATTCCGGGCTGACAGAATTGGTCGGCGGCTCTTCCTTTGGATATGGTGGTTCAGGCCCTACTTTTAAGTATGTGCCCGGTGAACCTGTCGGTGACATTTATGGCACATCCTGGCAGCGTTATTATGGAAAGGCAACACCGGATTCACTGCATATTGATCCCAGCCTTCCTATGGTTATCGGCGCTAATGGATTTCCTGTTCGTGATGCGGAACAGAAGGTAGTTGGTAATTCAATGCCTAAATGGATTGGCAGTATTAATAATACATTAACTTATAAGAACTGGAGCTTTTCATTCCTGATTGATACCCACCAGGGAATGAAAAAATGGAACCAGCTGGATAATTTTATGTCTGCCTTTGGTATTGCAAAATATACCGAGAACCGGGATCAGACAATTGTTTTTCCAGGCGTACTTGCTGATGGAACACCGAATACAAAAGCTGTTTACCTTGGACAAGGCGTCGGCCCTGATGGAGTGAATTACGGAGCTGGTTACTACAGGAACGTTTACAGAGGTGTTACAGAAGCTTTTGTTCAGGATGCTTCCTGGATAAGATTGCGTACTGTTAGCCTCGCCTATACGCTTCCGTCAAAATGGATGAAAGGAAGTTTTGTAAAAGGTGCAACCATTAGTTTTACCGGTAATAATTTGTGGCTTTCTACTCCATATAACGGATTTGATCCGGAGGCGAGCGATGCGATCGCAGGCGATCTTACAGCCAGCTCACAGGCAGGATTTACCTATCCTCAATTGCGCAGCTATTTATTTACCTTAAACGTAAACTTCTAAACACACTACCATGAAAAAATATTCGATAATCATCTCTTCATTATTACTGATACTGATTTTAACGGCGGGGTGTAAAAAATATCTGGATGTAAATATCAATCCGAACGCGACCAGTAATCCTCCTATAGCTGGTTTGCTTGCGAACGTAACCAGCCTTACCGCAAATAATAGCTTTGATATTGCTGATTGGGTTTCTTATTATACGCAATACCTTGCTTCTCCAAGTGAAGCCTCATCCGGCGATACGTATGACCAAAGAGATCCGAGCGGCACATGGGGCGATATTTATAATGTACTCACAGATTGTTACGACATGCGGAAGTTTGCCGAGGAAAAAGGATGGAAAGCATATGCTGGTGCAGCTGATATTTTGACAGCTATTAACCTGAGCATGGCTTCCAATGTTTGGGGCGATTTGCCCTATTCTGAGGCATTTATAGGAGTGCAAAATCTGACTCCAAAATATGACAACCAGAAAGCAATCTATGATACATGCCTTCAATTGCTGGATCGGGGAATAGCCATTATGCAAACCGTTACTAAAGATGATGCTTTCGATGCAAGCAGTGATTTTATTCATCATGGAAATGCAAAAGCGTGGGTAAAAACAGGATTTGCAGTAAAGGCAAGATTGCTAAACCAGGTTTCGAAAACTGCTGAATATAATGCAACTGACGTATTAGCTGCGGTTGACAGCGCATATACTTCAAATAATGATGATGCGCAGGTTACCCAGTTTGCTATCAATAATCCCTGGAATGCAGTAGCAATCAGTAATGCAAACCTTGTTTTAGATGGATGGTTGGGCGCTTATTTTGTGAACGCGACAAATGGTGCGATCTACGGTGTTTTTGACCCCCGTCTTCCGCAAATAACCGATGAGGCAATAAGCGGTTTATACGCGGGAGTAACAGTTCCTGCCGGATACAGAGGTACTCCAAATGGTGCCGGTTTTCAGGGTAAGGCAAATACAATTGATGTACAATGTTACCTTGATCCTGATAAATGGTATTCAAGCCCCAATTCTCCGTTGCAGATCATCACCAATTCAGAAGTGCGTTTTATAGAAGCGGAAGCGGCTTTTCGTGCCGATGATAAACAAAGAGCTTACGACGCTTATATCGCCGGTATCACCGCAAGCATGAATAAATTAAATGTACCGGCAGATTCTATCATAAAATATATTACAAACCCTGTTGTTGCAGTTGGAAAAGATGCGCTTACCTTGCAACTTATCATGAAGGAAAAATATGTCGCTACATTTTTACTTCCGGTTGCGTGGGTAGATATGAGAAGGTTCGATTATAATTATAAAGATTTTGCCTTACCCGCAAATGCTACATTGAATACCTTTATTCGCCGTGGCGATTATCCAAGTTCAGCTACTGCAAGGAACGGTAAAAATGTGCCAGCCTGGAGCAGAACGGATCATTTGTGGTGGGATCAATAATCTGTAATTTGTTTTAAATACTTTTACAAAGGTTGTCCCTCAAAAAGACAACCTTTTTATCATTTTCGAATTTAGAAATTGTCTTGTCCAATGAAAAAGAATTTTTACTGCCTATCTTTTCTCCTGTTTGTAAGCTTTTATCTTTCTGCACAATCTTTTACCCTGGAATCTGTTACGTCTTACCCGTTCGTTTCTGAAATTGCCAGTTCAGTAAAAGGACAAATAAGTGCTTTTTCCATTAATGAAAAAGGATTGAGAAATATATATGTAGCAGAGGCACCTCAATATAAATTGCGAAAACTTACTGATTACAGTATCGATGACGCACAGGAACTTACCGGATTGAAAATTTCAAATGATGGCAAATGGATCGTGTATGTAAGAGGCGGCGATCATGGCGCTTTTGACGAAAGCATTCCCAGGAACCCTGCATCACTGACGGAAGCCCCGAAAATACAAATCTTCAGTATTTCTCCTTCTACCGGAAAATCAGTTTTGCTCAGTGAAGGAGATCGTCCGGTTATTAGTTCTGATAGCAAACAGGTTATTTTTATTAAAAATAACCAGGCGTGGATCGTTCCTATTGATGGTTCCCAACAGGCAAAGCCTTTATTTTATTCAAAGGGAAGAACCAGCTCTCTGCAATTTTCTCCTGATGGCGCACAAATTTTATTTGTTTCCTCACGTGGTGATCATTCTTTTATTGGTATTTATAAAAATGACCAAACACCCGTTCAATATCTTGCTCCGGCTTTTGCAAGAGATCAATCTGCGTGTTGGTCGCCTGATGGCAAAAAGATTGTCTTTGTAAGGAGGCCATCTTCCGGCGGCGCGCCCGATTCCTTAACGGTAGATAAAATACAACCGTGGTCCATATGGACAGCCGATGTTTCAACTGGAAAAGCGACAGAGATTTGGAAATCTCCTGAGACTTTACGCGGTTCTGTCCCATCTTCTAATGGCCGGTATAATTTGCATTGGACTGCAAACAACCGTATTGTTTTCCTTTCTTACCAGGATGGATGGCCACACATGTATTCTGTTCCGGCAGATGGCGGAAAACCCTTGTTGTTAACTCCGGGATCTTTTAACGTAGAACAAATACAAGTTAGTCCTGATAAAAAATCGCTGGTATTTGCCACTAACTCCGGGCCCGATAAAGATGATCTTGATAGACGGCATCTTGCAAAAGTGTCGGTTGATAAAGCAAACATGCAAATGCTTACTACCGGCACCGGTATAGAAAGTACCCCTGTTTTTACAGAAGATGGTTCAAAAATCATTTTTTTAAGCGCCACTGCGCAAAGGTCAACTTTGCCGGCTATACTCAATTTGAAAAATAATCAAATCAACTTAGTAGGCGCAGATTTGATCCCTAAAGATTTCCCTGCAAACAAACTGGTTATTCCAACATCTGTGCGGTTCAAAGCTGCAGACGGTGAAACGGTTTATGGACAATTGTTTCAGCCAAAAGAAAGTAGCGGAAAACGCCCTGCAGTTTTATTTGTACACGGCGGTCCCCAAAGACAAATGTTGTTGGGTTGGCATTATATGGATTATTATGCAAACACTTACGCCCTGAATCAATACCTGGTGAGCAAAGGATTTGTGGTTTTGTCCGTCAATTACCCATTGGGAATCGGCTATGGTTATGATTTCCAAAATCCTGAACATTCGGGCATGTTTGGTGCATCGGAATATAAAGACATCAAAGCAGCAGGAGAGTGGCTGGCATCACTGGCAGGAATTGACCCAAACAGAATTGGAATTTATGGTGGCTCCTATGGTGGTTATCTCACTGCAATGGCATTAGCGCGTGACTCAAAACTTTTCGCAGCCGGTGTTGATATTTCCGGAATGCACAACCTGTTGCCGGATCTTCGGGAATATAAAAATGAAGAACCGCCGGATTATCAATTGGCTAAAAATTTAGTTTGGCAGTCTTCGCCAGCCGCCTATCTGGATACGTGGACATCGCCGGCTTTAGTTATCACCGGCGATGATGATGGCAACGTTCCTTTTTCTCAAAGTGTTGACCTGGTAAGCAGGTTTCAGGAAAAAGGTTTTCCTTTTGAAAGTCTCGTGTTTCCTGATGAAACCCACCACTGGATGAAATATGCAAACATGCTTAAAATGGATGAAGCAACCGCTGATTTCCTGGAAAGAAAACTGGCTTTAAAAGAAGACGCTTTTTCGTTAAAAGGAAAGATCATTTGCATCGATCCCGGACACGGAGGCACAGCATCTACTGATAAATATCGCGTCGGTATTCATGGTGAAAGGGAAGAATGGATCAATCTAAGGGTGGCAGAATTACTGCAAAAGAAACTGGAAGCAAATGGCGCAAAAGTGATTATGACCAGGACGAATGATGTTTTTGTACCGATAGCGGATCGTGCTACAATTTGCAGAAATAATAAAGCTGATGTTTTTATTTCTATTCACCACAACGCAACAGCCGATACTGCTGTCAATTTTCCAATCATTTATTTCCATGGAGCCGCCTCAGAAAACCTGGCAGGAGTCGCTTTAGGTAAAGATGTTGCTTTAGCATTCAGGAAATACTTTTACGGAAAGGATATTCCGGAAAGTTTAAATTCTGATTATACCATTTTTCCTCAAAATGGAGCAGGAGTATTGAGAAATACATACGGAATTCCGGGAATGCTGGCAGAAGCTTCTTTTTTTACCAATCCTTCTGAAGAAGAGAGATTAAAACAAAAAGAATATAATTCAAAGGAAGCAGACGCATATTTTATAGCACTCAAAAAATTTTTTAGCTCAGCAATTCCACCAATCAAACCTATTGTCATTCCGAAAACCCTTCCTCCATTTGCTGTTTTTGAGGAAGCAAACCGGATGAACGATATTGCCCGGGGATGGCATGAAGATTTTATCAACGCAGAAAAACTGATGAATAGTACCGATACCAATGTTTTGCGCAAAGCGTTTGATTTATTCAGCCGCTCGGCAAAATCCTTCCCGGACTCTTATATAGCAGGAAAATGCCATGCTAACATGGCCATTTTGTTAGAAAAACTAAACAACCCACAGGAAGCCGAAATCGAAAGAACCAGGGTGAAAGAATTTTATGTGTTCTAAGCCAACGTCGTTTCAAATTGCCAACAAACGAACAAATAAGTTCGATTGCTGTTTTTAACCTTTAACCTTTAACCTTCGACCATGAACCATCAACCTTGAACGTTGAACCTTTACCCTTCCAAATCTGCTATCACCAGTTTTTTCATTTGCAACATCGCATGCATCGCTTTTTTTGCTTTTGCCGGATCTGGATTGGATAATAATTGGTTTAACTTTTCAGGAACAATTTGCCACGAAACCCCGAATTTGTCTTCCAGCCAGCCGCATTCTATTTCCTTGCCGCCACTGGTGAGATTATTCCAGAAAAAATCAATTTCTTCCTGTGTTTTACAAAAAACCATAAGAGAAACTGCCGGTGTAAACGAAAAATCATTTTGAAGATGACTGTCCATAGCGATAAAATCTTCACCACTAAGTGTAAACCGTGCGTGTTTAATATTTCCTTCAACGTCTCCTTCTCCGTGTTCGTAACGCGCTAAAATTTGCTGGCTGGAATTTTTAAAAAGAGACATATAATAATTCATTGCCTCTTCAGCTCGTCCAGCCTGCTTACCGGTAAACATCAGGCAAGGCGCAATTTTTTGTGGAGTTTCAGTAAGATTTAATTGCCAGGAAAGGCCAAATTTGTCCTGGATCCAACCGTATTTTTTACTAAAAGGATAGCTTTTGAATTCCATCAGCACTTTTCCTCCATCCAAAAGTCTGTTCCATAATTCATCTGTTTTCTGTTCCGTCTCGCAGTTTATAAACAAAGATATTGCAGGGTTAAATTGAAAAACAGGGCCGCCATTCAGCACCATGAATTCCTGCCCGTTCAGCGTGAATGATGCAGCCATCAATGAGTCTTTTGGTTGCCCTGATGCCTTTGCCGATTCTTCATTATAATAACTTTTGGAGGTTATTTGGGAATTTTTAAAACAACGCATATAAAAATTCATCGCTTCTTCAGCATTATATGCAAACCAGAGAAAAGGGCTGATTTTTTGAGCATGATATTGATTTTTGTTTTCAGTGTCCATTTGATTAATTTTTTAAGGTTTGTGATTGATGTTTAAATCAGTTGAAAAGAGAAAGTTTTGTAATTTATCAGATACCTAACGTTCGGATGCAAGTGGCAATAGCACATTATCAGCAAATCAACGAATGATCCTGTGATAGTAAACATAAGAAACTACCAAAAGTGCAAACATAATTAAAGGTGAGAAGGTATTTGCAACCCATCCATCTACAGATAGATAAGCAATGAATGCAGAAATAAAATCAATCCCAAAGGCCACATATGTCCATTCTTTTATACGTTTGTTTACCGGAAGAATTAGCAGTATTCCGCCGATCAAATGACCTATACTTACTTCCCACCTGAACCATTCCGGCAAACCGAGGTGCCGTGTTCCTTCAATCGCAGCCTGGCTGTTCATAAAAAACGCACCGGAGATCTCAAATAAGGATATTAAGCCAGTTGAAACCCAATAAATGATTTTTTTTGTTTTGCTTTTTTTGCTTTCCGGGTTATTCATAATTTTCAGTTTTCACATAGAGGGTTTTAACTCTGATAATATTGTTTCAATTTTACAAAATTAGGTTCCTCCATTTTTATTGAAAGGGTGCAAATGCGGCTTTTCTAAAGGCGGATTGCGGCGAAAAACTGTAAGAAAACATGGAAAATGATAGCTTCTTTTTTATACTTTTTCACCACATGAATACCGAATCTCTTTTCACAAAATCCAAAGAAACTTAGGAGAAAAGATTAATGAATATTGCCAAATTTTTGGATAAATTAAATAGAAGTATTACTTTGGACGCATAATTTGCGGAAGCAATTTATTTGAATTAAAAAACAATAAGAACGCTGAGAATGAGGAATCTGCTGCAACATTAATTGAGTAGATAAACAAAATCCAATGCTTATAAAAAGCTGACGGCTAAATATGATGACTTGTAGTTTTGTACAGACAATCCTGGCTTTTAACAAAAGCAGGACGGTTATCAAGTGCAATATTTATTGTTATTCATATACCAAAATTTTTTCTGTGAAGAGTGGATAATTCCCCCGGATAAAACCTTTCCAATTTCAGTAAAAGACCATTTTCAAAATAGCGGGATTTTATGATTCTGCCATGAGCATTGTAATGTTATTTTTAATGATTTTATCACTTCAAATCCGGATTTACTACCCACACTTTAAATTATATTCAAATGAATTTATTTGATACATCTATTATTCATTTCCTTATTAACAATGCCGAAAGCTCGCCTGCCTTAACTTCTTTGATGACGGTTCTTGTTGACAACGCGCTGCTTAAAGGCGGAGTTGTTGTATCAATACTTTGGTACCTGTGGTTCAGAAAAAGCGACGAGATTAACGTGACCAGGCAAAGAGTCATTATTTCAGTCATCTCATGCATCATCGCCATATTTGTTGGAAGGTTGTTAGCGCGGGTGCTTCCTTTCAGATCCAGGCCGTTGGTGAGTCACACACTTGAACAATTTTACCATAATAAATCTATGGCAGATAGTTTCGACATGGCCAGCTCATTTCCAAGCGATCATGCAGTGATGTTTTTCGCACTGGCTACAGGCATTTTTTTAATTTCAAAAAAACTTGGACTATTTGCTTATTTATATGTGTTTTTTGTAATTTGCTTTCCGAGAGTTTATTTGGGATTGCACTATCCGACAGATATTTTGACGGGGGCAGTTGTTGGTATTATAACATCGCTGGTTCTCGCTTCTCCAAAATTGTGGCGTCCGGTAACCGAAAGAATATTACAAATTTCAGATAAATATACCGGCGCATTCTACGTGCTTTTCTTTTTAATTTCTTTCGAAATAAGCACATTGTTTGATTCATTGCGCTCAATTGTCCATTATTTATTTGGAGGTTTATATGAAAGTATTTTAGGACAAAGGATAGATAAAATGGCGCAAATATTTATGGATGCCAGCAGTCATTTCCATCATTTTTTTTAATTTCGATAAATTTGAAACCATCAGATTGCAAAATTTCTATTAGCTTGTTTTAGCTTGCATTTGCAAATTTTGGAAGGAGTTCAGTGAACGTACAAATATGTTGTTTAAAGAATAAATCAGTCAATATCTAAAAACAGAAAACTATCCTATTTGTTGTTTTGCTGAAACATTGAATTGGTGGAAATCACAAATCTCAATCAGAAATTTTACTCTCAAAACTTCAACTCCAGACTTCCCTTTAATCCAAACCTGCAAATACCAGGATTATTCAGGTAATTTAACCGCCAAACAGCATCGATTCTTATAAGATGAAAAATGTTGTCAATACCAACACCTGTTTCCATATAAGGTGTTTTATCGGGAATGGTGAAATGATAATTTATGCTGGTGTCATAATATCCGTTGGCAATTTTGTTGGCTTCAGACATCGTGCCCATTACACCTTTAAATGTAACGAGCGAGCGCCATTTTAATTTTTTTAGTAAAGGGACATATTTAAAAGGAAAGCTGCCAAAACTCTGCTGCACTGAAAGGCTTGCATATTTATCTGTCGCAAATTCATAGCGGTTCATGTTGTTGAAAGCATACTTGTTGTAATAATAAGTGTCATTGCCTTTCTGCACATCAAGTAAAACAACCGGAAGCACACCGTTGGTAAGTCCCGCAT
>JAICYZ010000003.1 GCA_025933935.1 Chitinophagaceae bacterium | reverse complement strand
GACAAAAACTTTAGACATACTAAACCGCTTTTTTTCTTCAAGTTTTGGTGTTTTAAGTGATTTATATATCATTCTCCTGCTGGCCATCTTTTTTATTTCTGCTCCTTCCGTTTATATAAAAGGAATGGTGAAATTACTTCCCAATAAAGCAAAAGAAAAAGGTACATTGATCATTTCGAGAATAACAACAATTCTAAAAGGCTGGTTGAAATTACAACTGATCGGAATGCTATTTATAGGCATTGCAACAGCAATTGGATTGACAATTATTGGAATTCCAATGGTACTGACTTTGGCGCTGATCGCCGCTATTTTTAATTTTATTCCAAACTTTGGAATGCTGCTTGCTTTAATTCCGGCAGTACTCATTGGGCTTACTCATGGAATGGGAACTGCATTAATCATTATTTGTGTTTACACATTTATTCAGTTTCTTCAAAATGCAATTCAACAGCCTCTTATACAAACCAAAATGATCAATATTGCACCGGCATTAAGTATTACAAGCCAGATCGCATTAGGATTATTGGTTGGTTTTTGGGGAATATTGCTCGCAACGCCTGTTCTCATTATACTAATTGTGCTTGTTGAGGAACTTTATTTAAATAAGCAAAAGATTTTATCTTAAATAAAATCATCGCTTCCATAGGATTTGAAACGTTATGCGGAAACATTAGAAATAGCAACATTATACAAATGACAGAATCAAATACGAATCAGAATAAACAATTTTCTTTCCGCAAAAAAGTATGGATTGCTGTAAGCATCACTTCATTAATGGTGGTATTTCTTTTCCTGTTTCAGATTTTGTTTAGCGTGCTTTTATTAATCCTGGCCGGGGCATTAATTGCACTTTATTTTTATGGCGTAGCAGGAATTTTTGAAAGAAAATTCCATTGCTCTTCAAGAACGGCAATTATACTTTCTGTTATTATAAACTTGCTGCTTTTGGCCGGAACAGTTTGGTTTATTGGAGCAAGAATTCAGGCACAAACTTCAGAACTTGCTCAAACTCTTCCTTCCACAATAGAACAGGTAAAAGAACAGATCGGCAGCACCGCCCTTGGCAGCCAGTTACTTCAGCAATTCAATGCCTCGGGAGATTCTACAAAAACGTTGTCCATTGTAAAACGCTTTTTTTCGTCGAGTTTTGGTATCCTCAGCGATCTGTATATTGTAGCACTCATCGCCATTTTTTTTATCGTTTCGCCAAAGGTTTATACGGATGGAATGGTTAAATTACTTCCTGTAAAGGCAAAAGAAAAAGGGGCTGATATTATCCATAAGATTGGAGATATTTTGAAAAAGTGGTTGAAAGCGCAACTGTTCGGAATGCTTTTTATTGGTGTATTAACGGCAATAGGGCTGGTGATTATTGGCATTCCAATGGTGCTTCCGCTATCTATCATAGCGGGTTTGCTCAATGTTATTCCCAACTTCGGCCCATTGATTGCATTGGTTCCGGGTGTCTTAATTGGTTTGTTGCAAGGTACCACCACTGCAATAATCATTGCCTGCATGTACACTTTTATCCAAATCATTCAAACAGCAGTTTCGCAGCCGTTGCTTCAAAAAAAAATGATCAATATTTCGCCGGCGTTGGTTATTATCGGGCAGGTTGCTTTTGGTTTATTGGCGGGTTTTTGGGGAGTTTTACTCGCAACGCCGCTTATTGCCATTTTAATAATTCTTATTCAGGAACTTTATATAAACGAACAATAAAAAATGGTTCGTTTTTTTTGGAATAATGATTGCACCTCTCTTCATTTATTTCTGTAAATTTTAAACATTTTATTTTATGAAACGCAGCCTTAAAGATTTGGAAGGATTTACGCTAAAGGAAACCGATGGCGAAATTGGTAAAGTTGAAGATTTTTATTTCGATGATCAAAGTTGGACCGTTCGTTATTTAATCGTAAGAACGGGCGGATGGCTTTCAGGACGAAAAGTACTCATTTCTCCTTCAGTACTGCAACAGCCAGACTGGGAAAATAAAGAATTCCCTGTTAATCTTACAAAAAAGCAAATTGAAAACAGCCCTGATATTGATACGGATAAGCCTGTTTCACGACAGCAGGAAGAACAACTGGCATCCTACTATCCCTGGGAAGGATATTGGGGAGGCGACCCCGATGAACATGGTGCAGGAATCTTTGGGATGATGCCAAGCGAACTTTATGAAAGTGAAAATGTGGCCGCCCAAAGTCCAGCCAATAATATGACTGACGAACACAGTGATCCCCATTTAAGAAGCGCCGATGAAGTGAAAGGTTATGCCATTCACACAACTGATGGGCAAATTGGAAAAGTGGATGATTTTATTGTAGACGACAAAAACTGGAAAATTAGCTTTCTCGTGGTAGATACCGGAACCTGGCTTGACAGGGATAAAGTGTTATTATCCACTAAATGGATTACCGGAGTAAAATGGGATAATTCAGTTGTGATTGTAAATATTTCCACCGATGCGGTACAAAATAGCCCCGCGTATGATGAATCACAAATGAATGACAATGTTTATGAAAAGAATTTGTACGATCATTATGGAAAAGATTGGACAGCAGAGTAACAAAAAGTTTTAGTTCATGTTTGATAAAAATGAAAAACTATTTTCATTGATATAATTGGTTTCAATAAACGAACAAATATCATTGATTGGCGTTTTTATTTTTTAAAATAAAGAATGCCTTTCTAAAAATTGCAAACTTCATTTTTGTAAAAACCAAAAAATAAGATGATGAATGCATTGATTGTAGTGGATGTTCAAAATGATTTTTTACCAGGTGGTGCACTTGCTGTAAATGAAGGTGATACGATCATTCCGGCGATCAATGCTTTGCAAAATGATTTTGATCTCGTGGTGGCTACACAAGATTGGCATCCTGCAGATCATAAAAGTTTTGCTTCTGCACACGCCGGAAAAAAAGTGTTTGATGAAATAAATTTGGAGGGACTTCCACAGGTTTTATGGCCAGACCATTGTGTGCAGGAAAGTTATGGCGCTCAATTTTCTTCACTTTTGCATACAAAAAAAATTGAAGCGATCTTTAGAAAAGGAATGGATAAAAATATAGACAGCTACAGCGGTTTTTTCGATAATGGCAAAAAGAAAGCTACGGGTATGGGCGACTATCTGAAAGGAAGAGGTGTAACGGAAATCTCGGTTTGTGGATTGGCAGCCGATTATTGTGTGTATTTTACCGCTCTTGACGGGATGGAACTTGGTTTTGAATCAACCATTATTCCCAATGCGACAAAAGCGATACATCCTGAAAATTTTGAAAAACTACTGCACGATTTTCACGCGAAAGAGAAGCACAACCGCATAAGCTTTTAGTCATTAAAAAAAAAGGCTGCCTTGCAGCAACCTTTTTTGAACAACAATTTCCTTATTGATTTCCCTGAGACTGGCGTTGTGGCCTAAGGGTTTGTTCCACTTCATTCTTAAATTTAGTGTACTGATCTGCAGTAAAAATGGTTTGCAATTTCGCATCCCGGTCCTGCATCAACTTTTGAAAAGCGGCTCTGTCAGGTCGGTTACCGGAAGCCTGTGCATCCTGGAACATTTTCATTTGTGCGGTGTAATAATCGGTAAAAACACTATCGGTGCGGCTTGCCTGCGAAGCATCAAGGTTTAATGGCGTAGTAATTTTGTCCATTGTTGCTTTTACTCTTTCAGGTACCGTGCGGCGTTGCATTCCCTGGGCATAAATGCCGGTTGTTGCGATTAAAATTAACGCAAACAACATCGTGATTTTTCTTTTCATGAATTTTTAATTTTTGTTTTTTTTAAAGTATTAAATGAAAGATTTAAAATTATTTCTTGTTTTCCCGGTTATCTTTCCCAGGGCGGCCGACCATTCTTACAACTACTTTTTTTATCACGGAATCGAACTTCCGCGTTTGTTCGGGCGTGCAAATATTTCGGATATTTTTAAAATAACTGAACATTTGCATGTCTAATGTTCTTTGTTTTTGTGCAATGGAATCAGCGTCAGCTTTTATCAATGAATCCGGCATGTTTGAAGAATAAATCAACCCATAAAAGTCTTTCTTTGCATTTCTTACATCATTAAATAAAGGCTTTACTTTTTCCATTTGTTCCTTTCTCAAAAGCTGGTATTTATCCAATTGGTCTTTCGAAAAACCAACTTCATTTTGAAGAGAAGTGTACATGCCATTTGTTTCGTGGTTTCTCGGTTTTCTTTCAGCAGGTTTGCCCAGCAAAATAAAAAATACCAGCATCGCAATATTGGTTATCAGAAGGAAAATGATAATCGTGACAAGAGATTTAGTTTTTGCAGTTGCGTTCATTATGGTTTTGTATTTACATATTCATAAAAATTAGAACTCACCAGGTTATATTCATCGGCTGTGGCGAGTTCATTATTTTGTTGAGAAAAAGAATTTGTTGTTGAAGCGGATGAAGCGGATGAAGAAAAAATTACCGCCGCATTAATGATAACCACCAGGCATATGCATGCAAATGCAACCATTGGTTTCGTCACAAAAGAAGAAATTACTTCCCAGATACTTTTTTGATTTTCCATCCTCGCCTCCAGGCGTGTGAAGAAAAAAGGTCTTGGCGATGCTTTTTCAATGTCATCAAAGCTGCTCATTGTTTTATCAATTTTATCATTGAATTTTTTTTCCATGACTTAAAATTTTTTTTTTAAAAAATAATCTATTGCATTTTAAATTTTACTTTCCCGAAACCTTTTCTTTCTTTGTTAATTACCTTTTTTAGACGTCGTTTTATCAAAAAACCTTCATCATTTTTCTTATTATTAATCCAACTTTTGATAATATTCTTTTAAAATTTTTTGCAAATTTTTTTTCGCTCTCTGCAGCAAGGCATCCACAGCAGATTCACTAGATTCCATTATTTCAGCAATTTCGCGATAAGTTAGATTTTCAGTTTTGTTAAGAATAAAAGCGGTCTTTTGATTTACAGGCAATTGATCCACAGCTTTGAAAAGAATTGCTGCGTTTTCCTTATTTTCCATCTTAATCCCGGGATGAAAAAAATCCGGCGGTTCAATCATTTGCCCATCATTTTTCCCATACAAACTTTGGATAAACGCAAATCTTTTTTTTCTTTTTTTCTTTCTCAGGTGATCCAGCGCTTTTGAAACCGTGATCCTGTAAAGCCATGTAGAAAACTTTGATTCTTCCTTAAAAGATGAAATTGATTCATACACCTGCATAAACACTTCCTGAGCTGTATCTTCAGCATCTTCCATACTTTGTAATAGACCCAACGCAGTATTGTAAACCATACCTTGCCAGGTTTCTACCACTATCTTAAAAGCTTCCCTGTCTTTTTTTTTCAGCAGGGCAATCAATTCCCTTTCATTCAAAGCAACATATTTATATACTAAAGTGAAGGTCCGCCGGGGCCACGATTTCCTCCAAATGGCATTCCGCCAGGGCCACCAAACCTGCGAAAATTTCTCTCACCATCCTGATTGGTTTGAGGTTTTCCTTTTCCGAAGTTCCTCAATTTGTATGTAAATGTCAGCATAAAATATTGTTGCAATACCTGGTTCTGCACATCCTGTATGTAAGAGTCTGTCACATTACGCGTGATGCTTTTATTTTGTTTTAATAAATCAAAAACCGAAAGTTTCAATTCGCCATTTTGGTTCTTAAGAAATTTTTGTCCGATTGCAATATTCCATAACCAAAAGTTCGTATTCAATCCGGCTGATAATCCTTTATAAGTTTCATTGGATAAATCATTGTTAAAAAACAATCCTTTTTTGGTGAGCAAATTGAAACTTACTCCCGCCGAAGAAGTGAAATAATTATTATTCAATGAAGGTTGAATGGTATTTTTCACGGTATTGATATTGGCAGAATAAGACAAATTAAAATCAACATATTCGCTGATATTGCTTGATAAAACGGCACCTACATTGTAATTGAAATTGTTGGAAACGTTTTTAATATTATTCAACAGACCCGGAAGTTTTGAATAACTAATTCCACCATTCCAGTTCAAATTTGATTTCATAAATGTCAATGGCATTCCGAAAGTAAAGAAAGACCTGGCACTGATATATCCATTTAAATTTACAGGCTTTGAAATTTGAGAACCTCTATGAAGCGTGATGGTATTTGACAACACCGAATCTTTAGAAGCAGTATAGGTTGCATTTGCCACATAATCATTTGTTGATTGAAGGAAAACATTGGCAAAAAAGGTTTTGCTTTTTGGTGCGTCTGTATAATTATATCGCAAAATCAGCCTGTTGGAATATTGTTGTTGCAGATCAGGATTTCCGGTGGATAAAAAAAGTGGATTTGAGTTATTAATAACATTCTGCAATTGATTTACAGATGGAGGCGATACCGATCCACGATAGATAACCCTTAAATTACTTTTTGAAGAAAATTTAAATCTTGCAAAAGCATTCGCAAGAAAATTGCTGTAAGTATTATCAATATGTCCTGCCTGGGGAAATACCTGGTCACTTTTTAATTCACTATACTGGTATGAAACACCGGCAGACAACATGTTATTTCTATCACCGTTGCGAATCGTAATTCCTGCATTTTGTGTATTATAAGTGTTATTAAAAACATTGCTCAGACTGGTATCTAACAAAGAATATTTTGAATCAACGTTGTCAAAATAATAAGTGCGCTGATCAGCCTGGCTTGTCTGGAAAGCCGGATTGTAATTCGCTTGTAATTGTGTTTTTTGTCCGATAGGTTCTGTGTAAACCAAATTAAAACTATACTGATTTACGTTGCTTTTTTGATTCGATACTTGTTTGGTTGTATCGGTAGATAAAGGTTTATAATAATCGTTTACAGCGTTTAAAAAATTCTGGCCGTTTTTATTATTAAAATTGGTGTTTATTCCGAGGGAAATACTGCGGCCTCTTTTTGGAAAAGCATGCCGGTACAAAACTTCATTACTGATGCTGTAGCCATGATTATCACTGGTCAGGTCATTTGCTGTTTTGCTGGAAGTATCGAGGCGCTCGGGATCTAAATAAAAGTTTCCGTTTACAAAATTGGTAGAATTGTTTGTTTGAAAATTCAGATTCGAAGCGATTAAAAGTGTATTGGCAGAATCTATTTTATAATTCAACCTGAAATTAACCCGGTTATTATTGTTATGCGCGTCTGAAAGTGTATTTTCATCATAATAAGAACTGCTGTCTTTCCTCAAAATATTTTGCTGTTGAATGGTTTGATTGTTAGAAGTATTGCTGTTATTGAAAAAATAGCTGGCTGTTACATCAATTTTCTTTCCCCACGCGTCACTGTAATTGATTCCAAAGGCATCGGTTTTTGCAATACCACTTTGTTGACCGACTGTAAAGTTGCCACCTCCGCCACCTCTTTGCCCTCCACCACCACGGCGACCAGCTCCGGAAACGCCAAGTAAATCCTGCGAAGAAAAATTCTGCTGATTCACATTATTGAATAATCCAACTAAGGAAATTCTTCGGGCGTTATTGAAAAAACTTACATTCCCCCCCGCACTGTAACGATCGTCGGTTCCATATCCGCCATAGATGCGCCCGAACTGCCCTGTTCGCATATCTTTTTTTGTTACAATGTTGATCGCTTTCGTCGTATTTCCATCGTCAAAACCGGTAAGTTGTGCCTGGTCGCTGAGTTTATCAAAAACCTGAATTTTATCAATCACTTCTGAAGGAAGATTGCGAAGCGTAGCCGTAGCATCGGTGCCAAAAAAATCGCGGCCGTCAACTGTTACTTTTTGAACAGTTTCGCCCTGTGCTGTGACAGTACCAGTTTTATCTACGGTAATTCCAGGCATTTTTTTAATCAGATCTTCTGCCGTCGCATCTGGGTTTACTTTATACTGGCTGGCTGCAAATTGTACCGTATCGTTAATAACTTTTACCGCTGAATTATCTTTAATCACAACAGTAGCAAGAGTTTCAGCGCTTTTGGACATATTCACATTCCCAACATTGATATCCTGGCTAATTACGGCTATTTTTTTAGAAAAGTTAGAATAACCAACCGAGGTAACAGACAAAGTATAACTTGCGGCCGCCACATTTTTAAATGTAAAGTTTCCTTTTGAATCGCTCACCGTCAGCAACGGATTGGCAGTTGAATCTGCAGGAGACAATTTAATAGTCGCATTGGATAACGGTGTTCCTGTTGCTGCATCTTCAACCGTTCCGGAAACGGACTGTGCAGTTGCATTCAAAGAGATAATTGCCAAAAGAAGGGTAAGAATTTTATACATAAAACTGATTAATTAAAACATTTGACGATGTTATTGGTAAAAACCTTCGCCATCGATGGAATTGAGAATTGAGGATTAAAAGAAAGCCCGTCAGCAAATAAAGAAATATCGCAGATCTCTGTTTACAAAAGTGAAGAATAAATATTCAATGCTTAATATTCAATATTCATGAATTCCATGAAAAATGACTTTTATCTTTTGTTAACGCAAACAAAAACCATTTCAATTATCTTGCAGTCCCAAAAACAAAAAGATCGTTATGGAGTATAATAAGTTAGTTTCAGTTACCGGGTTACCGGGTTTGTTTGAATTATTGTCGTCAAAATCTGACGGCGCTGTGGTTCGCTCTTTAGAAGATAACAGCACCAAATTTGTGAGTACACGGCAGCACAATTTTTCGCACCTTGAAAGCATAGAAGTGTATACAATAAAAGATAACACCACACTGGCAGAAGTATTTGAAGCGATGAAGAAAAGTGAAGAAAAACTTCCTGATGCAAATGCAGATGCGAAAATTTTGAAGGCGTATTTTGAAAAAGTATATCCTGATCTGGACTTTGAAAGAGTATATAGCAGTGATATGAAAAAAATGGTAAAATGGTTGCACATCATTGAGAAAAACAATATTGAAATAAAAGTGAGAACTGAAGAGGAAAAAGAGGCAGCAGCTGATTTGAAAAATTCTAAGCCAGTACAGGTAGATAATGCGAATGTAAAAAATGCAAAACCACAGCAAGCAAATCCAAGAAAGATTGAAAGCAGGGGAGTTAAGTAAATTGTTGTATTATTTTATTGTTGCATACTGGAATTTATCAGTTAAGAATTATGGATAAATCGATTAATAAGAAATAGAAAATTCAATTATTTCTTTATTTACTGCAAGCTCCGATTCCTGATTCTGAAATCTGAATTTCCAATTCCTGAAATTTAAAACCGTCCACAATGACCACTGACATACAAAAAATACCGAGGCATTTTCTTCCGGAAGATTTAACCGTTTCTGATTGGGAAACGATTGAGCCTTATTTTAAAAATCTCTTGGAAAGAAAAATTGATTCAAAAGAAGCGATGGAGAAATGGCTGAAAGATATGAGTGAACTGGAAGCAGTGATCAGCGAAGATTCCTGTTGGCGACAGATAAAAATGACCTGTGATACGACCGATAAAAAGCTGGAAGAATCGTTCAATTTCTTTTGTATGGAAATCCAGCCAAAGATTCAACCTTATGCTTTTGCGTTAAATAAAAAACTCGTCGAATCTCCTTTTACCAAAGAATTAGACCAGGAAAAGTTTTTTACCTATTTGCGCTCTATCAGAAAAAGTATTGAACTTTTTCGCGAAGAAAATATTCCCATTCATGCAGAACTTGCGATGCTGCAACAACAATACGGTGTTATTACGGGAAAGATGACGATAGAAGTTGAAGGCAAAACATACACTTTGCAACAGGCTGCGAAATTTTTTGAAAGTCACGACCGCAAATTGCGTGAAGAAGTTTACCGAAAAGTAAATGAGCGGAGATTGCAGGATAAAGATGAATTGAATAAACTTTTTACAGAATTAATTACCCGAAGAAACCAGGAAGCACTGAATGCAGGTTTTGAAAACTACCGGGATTATAAATTCAAAGAACTTGGCCGTTTTGATTATACGAAAGAAGATACTTTTCGTTTTCATGAATCCGTAAAGCTTCATGTAGTGCCTTTGGTGAATAAAATTTATCAAAAGAAAAAAGAAAAATTAAAGCTGGATGTGTTGCGCCCGTGGGATGTAGAAGCAGAGCCGGAAGGAACAGAACCGTTAACACCGTTTGAAACAGGAGCTGAGTTATTGAATAAATCAATTGAAGTTTTTACAAAACTTCGTCCGTTTTTTGGAGATTGCCTTCGGCAGATGAATGCGATGAATCGCCTTGATGTAGAAAGCAGGCAAGGAAAAGCTCCCGGCGGCTATAACATGCCTCTTGCTGAAACTGGTGCGCCGTTTATTTTCATGAATGCCGCCCGTTCCATGCACGATGTAACTACGATGGTTCATGAAGGCGGCCATGCAATTCAATCTTTTTTAACTCATTCGCTTGAATTAAGCTCCTTTAAAGATTATCCCATGGAAATCGCGGAAGTGGCGAGTATGGCGATGGAGCTTTTTTCAATGGATCATTGGGATGTTTTCTTTCAAAATAAAGAAGATTTAAAAAGAGCCAAAGAGCATCAGTTAGAAAGGGTAATTACCATCTTCCCATGGATTGCGGTAATTGATAAATTTCAACACTGGATTTATGAAAATCCAAATCATTCTTTGGAAGAAAGGTCACAGAAATGGGTAGAAATATTTCATGAATTTTCGGATAATGTAATTGACTACTCCCACCTTGAAAAATATGTTGAAAACGGATGGCAGAAACAATTGCATTTGTATGAAGTACCGTTTTATTACATCGAATATGGCATTGCACAACTTGGCGCTATCGGCCTTTGGATGCAATACAAAAAAGACCCTGAAAAGGCTTTGGATAATTATGTAAATGCATTAAGTCTTGGCGGTACGAAAACATTGCCCGAACTGTATAAAGCCGCCGGATTAAAATTTGATTTCTCTCCTGAAAACATTAAAACATTGATGGAATTTGTGAATGAGGAGATGGAGAAGTTGGATTAGTAAAACCGGATTTTTATAAAAATTTACAAATGGAATAGCGAAAGGCTGTTCCATTTTTTTTTATTTTATTTTCAATTGCACTTCTTTTCTTTATCCAACAATTCCCAATTGCGAAAACGCAGTTCCTCATTTCGTAAAGTGATTTTTCATTTTGAAAATAGTTTCGCTGCCTCTTAAAAAACATCCAGTCGATACTGATGTTACTATTTTATAACAATGAAAATTTTGAATATGCCTCTTTCTTCTTTTAAAACAATCTCAAAAGTTCTTTTATTTATAACATTCTTTCTTCTTGACTTTTCGGTTTGCTTCGCAAATGATGAGTATAACGGAAAAATAATTGGAAAAGTAATTTCGTCTGATGGGAAACCAGTTGGCTGGGTTACGATTTCTGTAAAAAATACTTCTCTTTCTACAATCTCAGATGAAAGCGGAAATTTTATTTTAAAAAACATTAAACCGGGAACTTATACGGTAATCGCTTCCTACACAGGATTTGAACCGGTAGAAAAAATAATTGATGTATCAGATGAACGCACTGCAGAAATTTTATTTACAATTATCAGCAACTCAAAGCAATTGGATGAAGTAATCATAGATGGAAAAAGGAGCCAAAATCTGCAGCCGGTTTCTATCGGAAAACTTCCGATTGCGTCAATGGATCTACCGCAAAGCATTTCTATCATCACTCAGAATGCGATTAGCAATCAACAATCCCAGCGCTTGAGTGATGTTATTAAAAATGTCAACGGTGTTTACCTCTCTTCTACCCGTGGTGGCGTGCAGGAAACTTTTGCTGCACGTGGCTACAGGATGTCAGACGATAATATTTATAAAGATGGTGCGCGTGTAAGTGCTTCAGTAATGCCGGAAATGAGCTCGTTGGAACGGGTAGAAATTCTGAAAGGCAGCGCTGCTATTTTATATGGAAGTGTCGCACCGGGCGGGATTATTAACATGGTGACAAAAAAACCAAAGTTCGATTTTGGCGGAAATGCGTCTTTAAGAGCGGGAAGTTTTGGATTGGTTAAACCAGCGTTTGATATTTATGGTCCTTTATCTGAAAAAATTGCTTACCGGGTGAATGGCACTTTGGAAGACGAGAACAGTTACAGGGATGAAGTTCATTCCAAAAGATACTATGTCAATCCTTCTTTGCTTTATAACATCAATAAAAGAACAAGCTTATTAATCCAGGCTGATTATTTAAAAAGCAATTTTACGCCTGATTTTGGTACAGGTTCTTTGGACAATACCATTATTCCGCATCTTCCACGAAATACTTTTCAGGGAGTGAACTGGCAGTATAACAAGATTGAGCAAAGCAGTACTACTGCTCAATTAAAACACAAGATCACTGATTCATGGTCGCTCGATGCAAGTGCTTCTTACAATGTTTACAACAGGGATTATTATTCAACAGAACGGATACAGGCTGCTGCAAATGGTGATTGGGCAAGGCCGTTGAACAGGATCCGGTCGGAAGATCAATATCTTTCAGGACAAATGAACATGACCGGGAAATTTAAAACAGGTATTCTTGGCCACACGCTTTTAGGAGGAATAGATGCGGACCGGGATATCAGCACTAATTTCGCTTTTGACAATCCTAAAATATATGATACCATCAATATTCTCGATCATTCCAAATTCATTGCCAGAACGGATATTCCTGCTACTTCAAAGATCTCAAAAACCGAAACCCCCGTGAACCGCGCAGGTGTTTATATTCAGGATCTGATCAGCATTTCCAATAAAATAAAGTTGCTTGCAGGAGTAAGGTGGTCAATTCAAAAAGCAGAAGCAGTGCAAACAACTGATCTAAAAAAAGACACGACCGTAAAAGGCGATCCAAAAATTGATAAAGCATTTTCTCCTCGCTTCGGAATTGTTTATAAGATGTTCCGGAATACTGCGCTGTTTGGCAGTTATTCCAATTCATTTTCTGTTAACAAAGGGACCGATGTTTTTGGAAACGCGCTTGCTCCTTCTATCATCGATCAATATGAATTGGGAATAAAAAATGATTTTATCAATGGTCAACTTTCTGTCAATATCACTACTTACCGCATCATCAATAATAATCTTGCTCAAACTGCTCCTTTCGCGGCAGATGGCGTTACTCCCAACAACAACAGTTCCCTGCAGGAACTGACAGGGCAAACTACCAGTGACGGAATTGAACTGGATATTTCAGGCCATCCTGTGAAAGCGCTGAACCTGATAGCGGGATACAGTTACAACAATATGCGGTACACAAAAACTCCTGATACGAAAGGCAGCTACGTAGAAGGAGAAAGGTTGGTAGGAACACCGGCACATACTGCCAACGCAACTGCATTTTATTCTTTTGATCAAAAACTGAAGGGGTTGAAAATCGGGGCTTCTGTGTTTTATACAGGAGATAGATTTGCTGGATGGAATAATACGAAAGGACAGCTACAGAATTATTCAAGATTGATTGCGGTAAGGGGATTTACTACCATTGATCTTTCTGCAGGTTATTCTTTTAAGAATATTTCTTTACTGGTAAAAATGAGCAATCTGACAAACACTTATAATTATTATGTTCACGAAAATTATAGCATCAATCCAATTTCCCCACGACAATTGGTTGCCACTGCCCAATACAAGTTTTAATAGAGTTGCTTGCAGACAAATAAGTAAAGTCAGAAGATGCGCTTAAATCCATCTTCTGACTTTATTTTTATAATCAAGATAAGTTTGATTGAATTTTCTTTCCAGGTATTTTTCTTCTTTTTTAATAACATATTCCTGGATAATCAGGATTAAAACAGGCAACAAAATGATATGCCACCAGTTTCCAAAAAAACAAGTGAATCCCAAATACAAAAAGATGAGCCCAAAATACATTGGGTTTCGGGAAAATTTATAAACGCCGGTTTGTTGTAGTGATGATGCAGGTTTTACAGTAATCAAAGTATTTCCTGTTTGTATGAATTTCCACGCGCCTTGCATGCTCAAATAAGCGCCGGCAATAAAAAAAATAATCCCTGCAGTTTTCACTCCATCATGATTAAAAAAAGCATTATTGATTGGAATTATTTTTTCAAGAAAATATGCGATAAAAAATATAACGAGGTAAATAATTGGCGGCGGTATATAAACTCCCGGATGGTCTTTTTTCATTTTTAATAGTTTTTAAAAATTAAAAAAATAAGATCGAGACAAAGTTCTGCTCATTTACCAAAAAAGGAATCTGTCATATTTGTTTGTTTACTGATTCCATTTTCACCGCATTTCCAAATTTTCAAATTAACCAAACTTCTCTCTCCATTTCAGCATTCCACCGGTTAAATTTTTTACATTGCTAAATCCAAGTTGTTCTAAAATGAGAGCAGCCTGACCACTTCTGTTGCCACTGCGGCAATAAAAAATCACTTCCTCATCGCGCAAGTTATCAAGTTCTTCAGTTTGCATCGTTTGAATTTTTCCTAAAGGAAATGCGATACCGCCAATGTTATATTCTGCAGTTTCTTCTGGTTGCCGCACATCTACCAAATGCAATTTCTCACCGGCGTCCATTCTTTCTTTTACTTCATCAACAGAAATATTTGTCATAAATGTTTATTTCATTAATTGTAAGGAATCAGTTTTTATACTATCCATCACCGGTCTTTCTACCTGTATCCAGATATCCATTGTCTGCCCCGGTTGAATATATGCCGGAGTGGTTCCATAAGCATATACATCCGGATTTTGTTTAAAAATAAATGCATTGGCAGTGTCTGTTACATTTCCTGAAGTTAAGATAGCAGCCAAAATAATGCCTTTATCTTTTAGCACCTCCTTAGCATCAGCAACGGTCATTCCCGTCAGGTCGGGCACCGGAATTTTTTGCGCTTCCAGGCCAGCGCCAATCACCAAATCAACTTCCGAACCCCATCTAATTTTTGAGCCGGCTGTGATTTTCTTACCCTGGTAATGTTGTTCTAAAACAGAACCTTTCATGAAATCAGCCCGCATGGTTGTGTCGCCTAATTTCAAATGATTTTTGGATAATTTATCCAGTGCAAAACGATAACTTAATCCCTCCAGGTGAGGCATTTCTATCATTGGAAGCGTGGTAGGGTTTACATTCAAAAAAACGGTGCGGTTTACTTTTACTGTCGCGTCTGCGTCCGGCAATTGCTTTTTTACCGTATTCAGCGGCAGGCTGTCGTTATATAATGAATCGGTAATAACTACATCAAAGCCTTCCTTCTCCAAAAGATTCACTGCATCATCCACATTTTTCCCTGTCACCGCAGGCACTTTCAAATACTCGCCATGATGTGTGAGCCAACCCAGGGATTCAAAAAATAAAAAACCCACCAGGAAAACCAAAACGATGGCTGCCAGCAGGTTTACAAAAAAACTTTGTCTTGCGATAAATTTAAACACGTGAAAATGATAAGTGAAAAAATAAGTGCTGCAATTTAATAAAATTATGCAGGCAAACATTCCTGGATCAACGCTGTATAGAAATCCATCAAAGTCCACCCCATCGCGGTCACTTGCTGCGGCACCAGGCTTGCCGCCGTTTGCCCGGGTACGGTGTTTATTTCCAGCATAAAAGGTTCGCCTGCTTCTTCATTGTAGATAAAATCAATCCTGACGATGCCACGGCAATTAAAAATTTGATAAATTTTTACCGCCTCAGATTTTATTTGCTGAGCAATGCTTTCATCCACTTTTGCAGGAGTAATTTCTTCACTTGCTCCCTGGTATTTTGCTTCGTAATCAAAAAAATCTTTTTTCGAAATTACTTCTGTTATCGGTAATGGAATAATTTTTCCTTTTGACTTGAATACGCCGATTGTAAATTCGCGGCCTTTGATAAATTCTTCTACTAAAACCTGTTCGTCTTCTTTAAATGCTTTTTCAATCGCTGCGCCTAATTCCTCTGAAGGAGAATTGACTTTGCTCATGCCTATACTGGAGCCGCCATTGTTGGGTTTCACAAATACAGGAAATTTTAAATTGTCAACGATTTCATTTTCGCTTTTAAAATTACTTTTAAATAACAGAATAGATTTGGCAACTTTTATCCCGGCAAAAGAAGCAACGGCAACCGTATATCTTTTATTAAAAGTAAGCGCCGAAGTAGCACAATCGCATGAAGTGTACGGAAGGTTTAAAATATCAAAATATCCCTGCAGTTTTCCATCTTCGCCAGGGGTACCGTGAATACCAATTAAAACAGCATCGAAAAGAATTTTTTTTCCATCGATTGTTATCGAAAAATCATTTTTATCTACTTCAATTTTTTCTTCTTCATCTTGATAAAACCAGCCTTGTGTCGTAATATCAATTTTATAAGAATCAAATTTCTGAGGATCAATATTTTTCTCAATTGTTTTTGCAGATTGATAAGATATTACGGCTTCGCCGGAATAACCACCGGTAACAAAAGCAATTTTAGGTTTCATAAAATAGAAGAATTTGTTTTGTGTAAAATAAAAGCAATTTTTAAAAATAAGCGGATATTTCTAAAAAACATTTTATACTGTAAATAAATAAAAAGAATGATTAGAAAGGAAAATAGAATTTGATAGTTTTTGTTGCTTTACTGAATGTTTTTTGGGGGGAATTTGCATGAATAAAACTTGTTCTGTTTAAAGGGTGAAACAAGTTTGTATCCCCTTAGAAAGCCACCTACTTCTTCCCTTTATATTTCATATTTACATTATCCAAAAGCTGCGCTACACTTTGGTTTAGAATATCAAATTTTTTATCAAAAAAATCTTTCATTTTATCTGCAGGAAGTTGCAGATTATAAGTTGCGCCGGTAGAAAGGATGTTGTTGAAATTTGGATTGTAACGATTAAAATCTGCCAAGTCCATATTCAAATTTTTTGCAATTATCTCTGCAATATACCGGCCTGAAACCTGGGTAGAATCAACGTCCTTTTTCTCTTCAGCAGTAAGATGAGCAGCGATAAGACCGCTATCATTATCAGAAAGACTTGAATAATTAAATCTCGAATCAGCGGGATTTCCATCTTTATTGCCGGTTTCCATAATGTAATGTGTGGCAATAAATTTCTTTACATGGTTACGGGATTCTTCCGGTAAATAATATTGCAACTCCCAGAAATTACGGCTGCCACTTTTTTTAATAGCGGTATAAACTCTTCCGGGACCGCCGTTGTACGCAGCAATCACTAAAAGCCAGTCTTTAAGGTCTTTATATAAATACAATAAATATTTTGCGGCTGCATTTGTGCTTTTGAAATAATCGATGCGGTCATCTTCGTTGGAATTTACTTTAAGCCCATATTGCTTTGCGGTGTAATCCATAAACTGCCAGGGACCGCGGGCGCCAGCCACCGAAAGTGCATTCGATTTTAAATCACTTTCTATCACAGCAAGATATTTCAATTCTTTTGGCAAACCATATTGAACCAAAATTCCATCAATAAAATTAAAATAAGGCTTCCCGGTTTTCCGCAGATTCAACAAATAATTTTGATGTGCTTTCAAATAATCCTGCATGTAATTTTCTGCATACGGATTTACCTGGGAAGCATAAGGCATCGAAGAATTATAAGAATAATTTTTGAACAGATCTTTGAACCCAAATTTGGTAACCTCGCTGAGATATTCGGTCTTTTTTTTAGCGGGTTTAGCAGCGACAATAACATCATCGATGACCTTATTTTCAATCTTGCTCGACGTATCTATTTCCCCTTTTCCGATCGCAGTGTCAACAGCCGATTGAAGATTAAGGTCGTTATTGGCCATTACAAATACCGGTGACAGCAGCATTAAAATTAAAAATAAAAGTGACGGTTTTTTCATTCGCTAATAGCGTTTGTAATTCTTTAAAAGCAACTCAGAAAATTGCAGTAAAGTTACTTCATTATGCTTGTTTGAAAGCACCTGCACACCGAAAGGCATTCCATTGGAATGTTGAAAAAGCGGCAAAGAAATTCCGGGAATTCCGGTAAGATTTGCAAAAACGGTATAAATATCAGCGAGATATGCAGCGATCGGGTCCTTTTTCATACTTCCCACTTCAAACGCGGTTGTCGGTACTGTTGGCAAAAGAACTGCATCGAAATTGTTAAAAATCTCTTTCGTTTGCAAAGACAATAAATTTCTTACCTGTTGTGCTTTGGTAAAATAAGCATCATAATACCCTTCGCTCAACACAAAAGTTCCTAACATGATTCTCTTTTTCACTTCTTTTCCAAATCCTTTTCCCCGGTTTTTTTTATAAAAAGTAGTCAAATCTTCGCCATTATCTTCATAACGATAACCATATCTTATACCATCATAACGCGAGAGATTGGATGATGCTTCCGCTGTGGTAAGAACATAATAAGCGGGAACAATATAATCAATCAAATCAAAATTTATTTCCTCCACAACATTTCCATCCTTCTTTAAATTGTCTGCCAATTTATAAATGCCTTTTTTAATCTCAACATCCAGACTTCGATGTTCCATCGCGTTTTTGAACAGAGCAATCCGATAGCCGGAAGATCCTTTTTGTTGATGGTTCGAAATAAGATTTTCACTTATTTCCTGGTTTACTGTGCTATCATACTCGTCTTTTCCTTTGATTACTTGCAGAACTTTTGAAACATCTTCCACATTAATTGCAAATATTCCAATCTGATCGAATGAAGAAGCATAAGCGATCAACCCATGCCTCGAAATCGTCCCATAAGAAGGTTTCATTCCTACAATTCCACAAAAATCTGCCGGCTGCCGTACCGAACCACCAGTATCGCTTCCCAGGCTTACCATGCACAAGGCTGCCTGCACTGCCACTGCAGAACCGCCTGAAGAACCGCCGGAAACTTTCGTTTCCTCCAGCGCATTTTTTACACTTCCATAGACGGAATTCTCATTGGTACTTCCCATCGCAAATTCGTCGCAATTGCAGTTGCCAATGACGATCGCATCTTCTTCTAATAATTTTTCTACCGCAGTCGAACTATAAATGGAAACAAAATTTTCAAGCATTTTTGATGCTGCAGTTATCTTATGATCTTTGTAGCAAATGACGTCTTTTAATGCTATTACAACTCCATGCAATTTGCCGATGCTCTTTCCGGACTTCCTTTTTTCATCTAAAAATTTCGCTCGTGAAAGGCTTTCTTCAGTATAAACTTCGACGAAAGCATTCAGTCGCTCATTTTCTTTTATTTTATCTAAATAAAATTGCACTGCTTCCAGGCAGGAAGTTTTTCCTTCAGAGAGTTGTTGCTGATAAAAGGATATATTTTGAAAAGAAAACAAAGGAATTAATTTAAAAAGAAAGGTTTAAATGTTCATCAAGACGGATGTAACACCTAAACCTTTTAAGAAAAAATTATTAAGTACTTATTTAGGAAGTTGCGTTTCTTTTACGGTTTCGCGTTGTTCAGGTGCCTTGGATTTATCTTTTTCTTTCATTCCGGCATCTATATCATTTTTCATGTGTTCTTTAGCATCATTAAATTCCCTTACACCTTTTCCAATACCGCGCATCAGATCCGGAATTTTTTTACCTCCAAAAAATAATAAAACCACCAGAAGTATTAAGAGCCACTCAGTGCCGCCGGGCATAGCGAATAAAAGTTGGGGGTTGAATAATAAAAATATCATTGTCTTTATATTAGCTGGTAAAGATACGATATTAATTTTTTACTGTGAATTCAAAGCATTTTGAACGACACAACAATTTAGCCTGTAAATCATCCGATTAAAATCATTTAGCTGGCGAAGAAAGCGTAGCAAAAGATGAAAGGACTCATCTTAAATATCGTCCGCATTTTGCTTTTCCATTCGCTGCCTGATATGGGGTAATTCCGCGCGCACACGAAAAAAATAAAACAGATAATAAAATAATGATGGGAATGATTTTTTTCATAAGAATAAAATGCAAAAGCAGGATCTTACTGTTGCTTGGCCAAAATATGAAAAAAAACCGGAAAACAAAAGCTTTCCGGTTTATTTATAATTATTTTTTCAAATCTTATTTGATTCTCTTTTCTTTAATCCTTGCGCTCTTGCCGCTTCTATCGCGTAGAAAATACAATTTCGCACGGCGAACTTTACCTACTTTGTGCAATTTGATGCTGTCAATGTTCGGAGAAAAAAGTGGGAATAGACGTTCAACACCAACCCCATCACTTATTTTACGAACAGTAAAAGTAGCAGTTCCACCTTCACCCTGGCGTTTGATCACATCACCTTTGAAACTTTGGATTCTTTCTTTGTTACCTTCCTGAATCTTATAATTTACAGTAACGTTATCACCGGCTTTAAACTTCGGTAATTCTTTTTTTGATGTCAATTGTTCGTGAACAAATGCAACTGCATTCATGGCTTTTTATTTTAGGAGTGCAAAGGTAAGGCAATTTTGATAAAAATATTAATTGTTCAAGTGTTTTATTTGTTTTTGTTGCCGCATTGTCGGATTGTTCCAAAATCAATTCAACATTTTAACGATTTAAATCATGTAGCGATTGTTTTACCGCGCCACATTTACGGCTCTCTTCTCCCTGATTACCGTCACTTTTATTTGTCCCGGGTAAACCATTTCTGCCTGAATTTTCTGTGCAATTTCAAAACTTAATTTATCGCTTTCAGTATCCGTTACTTTTTCTGATTCAACAATCACACGAAGTTCGCGGCCGGCTTGGATGGCATATGCCTTTTCTACACCCTGGTAGGCAAGCGCCAAATTTTCCAGGTCTTTGATCCGTTGCAGATACTGTTGCATAATTTCGCGGCGGGCTCCCGGCCTTGCACCGCTCATTGAGTCGCAAGCCTGCACGACAGGAGAAATGACATACTGCATTTCCACTTCATCATGATGCGCCCCGATCGCATTACAAACCGCTGGATTTTCACCATATTTTTCTGCTAGCTTCATTCCAAGAAGCGCATGGCTTAATTCAGTTTCTTCGTCCGGCACTTTTCCAATATCGTGGAGCAATCCTGCACGTTTTGCCAGTTTTGGATTCATGCCCAATTCTGCTGCCATAATTCCACAAAGATTTGCCACTTCGCGACTGTGCATCAATAAATTTTGACCGTAAGAAGAGCGGAAACGCATTTTCCCTACGATTCTTACCAATTCTTTATGAAGTCCGTGAATGCCGAGTTCTATTACTGTACGCTCACCGATTTCCATGATCTGGTCTTCAATTTGTTTGCGCGTTTTTTCAACCACTTCTTCAATACGGGCAGGATGAATACGGCCGTCCGCTACCAATCTCTGTAAAGATAGCCGGGCAATTTCCCGGCGCAACGGGTCAAAACAGGAAAGAATGATTGCTTCCGGGGTATCATCTACAATCAGATCGACGCCGGTTGCAGCTTCTATAGCACGAATATTCCTGCCTTCACGACCAATGATGGACCCTTTGATTTCATCTGATTCGAGGTTGAAAACCGTGATGGCATTTTCAATCGCTGTTTCTGCTGCAGTACGTTGAATGGTTTGAATGATAATTTTTCGCGCTTCTTTATTTGCACGCAATTTAGCATCATCCACTATTTCCTGCTGAATGCTCAGCGCTTGTGAATTTGCTTCATTTTTTAAAGTTTCAATCAGTTGCGCCTTGGCTTCTTCTACAGAGAGGCCGGAAACTTTTTCCAGTCTTTTAATGTGCTCTTCCTGGTGTTTTTCCAGTTCAGTGCGCTTGATGTTCACGACTTCAATCTGCCGGTTCAGGTTTTGCTTGATCACCTCATTTTCCTTGATGATTCGCTCTACGTTCTGGTCCTTTTGATTGATTGCCTGTTCCTTTTGTTTGATTCGGTTTTCGGCGTCATTTAATTTTTGATTTCTTTGAAGGACTGCTTTCTCATGCTCTGCTTTTAATTGAACAAAATGTTCTTTTGCTTCCAGTTGTTTTTCTTTTTTAAGCGTTTCTGCTTTTGACTGTGCATCGGAAATGATTTGTTGAGCTTGTTGTTCTGCAGTTTCTAAGAGTTGTTTTGTGTTTTTTGCAAATAGTATTTTACCCAGTAAGATGCCCGCAATTAATGCTACGGCACCCACTATTATTGGGATAAGTTGTTCCATCGTTTTTTAATGATTTTAATTCGTTCATAATCTATAAACCTCCTTTAATACCCGGTTTAGATAAAAACCGGGAAGAAACGAAGATAATAAAATTGCAAGTAAATGAATTATTTATAACATTTTAATCACGCCAAATGATCAGAATTATCAAAAAGAAAGCAAAGGGCGCAAGGCGGAAGGCGGAAACTAACGGCAGAAAATATAAAGGTTTACATGCTGTTTAACCGATTTTTAAATCTCATATTCTTTTTTAGCCATTAGCATTAAACAAGACGCCTTATCCTCTACTGTATGAATTTAAAAATAATATACATCGCAATTATAAGGGTAAACCAAAACACAAACATCCATATAATAATGGTTCCTTCTACAGCAGAAACTCTTTTAATCAATCTCTTTTCAAAGTTTGCCTGATCTGCCTTTGTTGCGAAATTATCTTTCAGTTCATTGCGCCAACGCTCAATTTCCAGTTTTGTTTCGTCTCCTTTAGCAGCAATATTTTTATCAATTTCACTTTCAATGTATTCCATTATTTCATCCGCTTCTTTTTCACCAAGACGGCGAACCAGGAAGTTGTGAATTTCGGCTGTCGAAATCGTTGAAGGATTATCCATAAAAGTATGTTGTTGGTTTACGGTTTGTACTTCTTGATAATAATAGATGCATTGTGGCCACCAAAACCAAAAGTATTACTCAAGGCAGCTCTCACTTCTCTTTTCTCAGCTTTATTAAAGGTGAAATTCAATTTCGGATCAAAAGCAGGATCATCGGTAAAATGATTAATGGTGGGCGGCACGATATCCTGGGTAACTGCCAGTATACACGCCAGCGCTTCAATTACTCCGGCCGCTCCGAGGCAATGGCCGGTCATTGATTTTGTAGAACTGATGTTCAGATGATGTGCACTTTCTCCAAAAACACTCAAAATTGCTTTTGTTTCTGCAATATCCCCCAAAGGGGTGGAAGTGCCATGAACATTAATATAATCGATATCTTCTGGTTGCATTCCGGCATCATCGAGCGCTGCATGCATTACATTTTTTGCACCCAATCCATCAGGGTGTGGAGCAGTAATATGATACGCGTCGGCAGATGCGCCGCCACCGGCTATTTCACAATATATTTTAGCACCTCGTGCTTTTGCGTGTTCCAGTTCTTCCAAAACCAATATTCCTGCGGCTTCGCCCATTACGAATCCATCCCTGTCTTTATCAAAAGGACGTGAGGCAGTTTTGGGATCATCATTGCGTTCGCTTAGCGCTTTCATCGCATTAAATCCTCCGACACCGGATTCAGAAATAACGGCTTCACTACCGCCGGTTAAAATAATATCCGCTCTGCCCAAACGAATGTTGTCATATGCCTCAATGATTGCGTTGGTACTGCTGGCGCAGGCGCTAACCACGGCAAAATTTGGTCCGCGGAATCCGTAGCGCATGGAAATTTGTCCTGCTGCTATATCCAAAATCATTTTCGGAATGAAGAAAGGATTAAAACGTGGAGTACCATCGCCCCGCGCGAATTCCATTACGTCATCCTGAAAGGTGGTGATGCCGCCAATGCCGCTGGCGAAAATCACTCCAACACGATCCGGATTTACGTTATCTTTAGTAATGCCAGCATCTTTCACAGCTTCATCACTTGCTACCAAAGCAAATTGAGTGAAGCGGTCCAGTTTTCGTGCTTCTTTTCTTTCCAGGTAATTTGTCGGTTCAAAATCTTTAACCTCACAGGCAAACCTGGTTTTAAATTTCGTGCAATCAAATTGTTGGATATAATCAGCACCGGAAACACCATTGATAAGACCTTCCCAATATTCAGGAACGTTTTTACCCAATGGCGTTATGGCACCCAATCCGGTTACTACTACTCTTTTTAATTCCATAAGCTTGCCTGCAAAGTTAAATTAAGATGATTACTTAGCATGTTCCTCAAGGTATGCTACTGCTTGTCCTACGGTGGTGATGGTTTCCGCTTGTTCGTCAGGAATTGAAATATTAAATTCTTTTTCAAATTCCATGATTAATTCTACGGTGTCCAAACTGTCAGCACCTAAATCGTTAGTGAATGAAGCTTCCGGTGTTACCTCTGCTTCGTCAACTCCTAACTTGTCAACAATGATTTTTTTTACTCTTGTTGCAACGTCTTGCATGATTGTAAAGTTTAGTTAATATGGCCACAAAAATATACTTTTTGCGATAAAAAAAAATAATAACTATTTGGGAAAAAATTCGATATTGAAAGATTCCATATTTACTAATAGAATGCGGTTGTTTACTGCATGATTTATTTTGTAATCTTATTTTAATTCTGCAGAAAATTTATTTTTTTTCTTCCTTTTGATCACCTTGTGTTCATGAAAGCTTTCAATTTTTATTTTCTATCATGAATTTAAATCGGGGAAAACGTGTATTTTTATTCTAAAGGAAAATAACTATTGAAAATCGTTTTATGCCCCTAAAACAAATAGACCACGGCAGTAAGGAATATGAGCAAATGATAAAACTGCGGTTTGAAATTTTGCGCAAGCCTCTCCATTTGGATTTTTCAGATGAAGAGCTGGAAAAAGAAAAAAACGACATTCTTATCGGCGCATTTGAGGATGATAAAATGCTTGGTTGCTGTCTGCTCACTAAAGTCGATAAGCATTGCGTAAGGCTACGCCAAATGGCTGTTCAGAATAATCTTCAGGGAAAAGGAATCGGCGCGAGCCTGATGAATTTTGCAGAAAATGTAGCGCACGACGCCGGTTATAGAAAAATTATTATGCATGCACGCAAAACTGCAATCGGCTTCTATGAAAAGTTAGGTTATACGGTAACAGGAAAAGAATTTACGGAAATTTCCATTCCACATGTCGTAATGGAAAAGAAATTAAGATTTTAGTCGAAAAAACGGTAATGCTACCATTAATATTCTATTGAAAAAGAATCTGAAATTGACATATTTGTTCGTTTACTGCATTCAAAACTGCAAACATTTATCCTTAAAAAAGATCTTTCAAAGATCGTAAGATAAACTACCTGCTTCTTGTAAATCTGGAACCGCAGGCTTCATAACATCCTCCCGTAATCGTAAGTGATTTATTATCAAACTGGCAATAATAGGTTCTGGTACTGCAATCCTTAAAAATAAAAATAATATTTGAATCGTTCGCCATTCGGTACTCTTTCAAGTCTACGTTTTCGGTAAAACTTTTAAAATAGTTGCTTTGGGCAGTAGAATCAGAATTTAATTGCAAATAATAATGATTTGGAGTTGTAACAGGCATCCATTTTCCGCTTCCGTTACCCGGATCCATCAATGTTTGTGTTACTATCCATTTAGCATTTAATGATAACGGAACTGTATCAGTCTCCGCTGTTTTCTTTGAGCAACTGGAAAAGATAAAGAGAGATGTAAAAACAAAAAGTACTTGCTTCATCAAGAAATTATTTTTCATCTGACAACGTTATTTTGTAAAACGTTGCATCATTCAAAAAAATAAAATTGATATAATTGAGGAGTGACCGGCTTTATTTATATGCTTTAATGTCAATGATTGTATGGCAGAAAGAATATTCATTGGGGTCATTACTGCTGATAATGAGCAATCGGCTTTGACAAAATTGTTCTATCAAACGATGATAAAGCGAAACTCCTTCTGCATCGAGGTTCGTAAGCGGTTCATCTAATAAAACAATTGGCACGTTACTAAAAATTGCCTGCGCAAGTTTTACCCTTTGTTTCATACCGCTACTGAAATAACGAATCTGTTTGTGGGCAGCATTTTCAAGTGAAGATAAATAGGTAATTTCTCTTGTATCAAGGCCTGGAAGCCAGCCTTTCATTTTATCATGGAAAGAAAAAAATTCAGTTAACGTCATTTCCTCAATCGTATCAAGATAAGGTGCAGCGAAAGACAATTTCTGAAAAATTTTGTCGGCAGAAAAGGGCTGCTCATTTTCCAGGTAATGAATCTTTCCTTCATTATAAACTGCCGAACCGGAAATGAGCTGTAATAAAGTTGATTTTCCTGAGCCGTTCGGACCTGTTATCGCATAATGTTTTTCATTCTCAAATTGAAAATCGAGGTTCCTGAAGATCCAATCCCTGTTAAAGCGTTTGCCAAGTTTGGTCAGATGAATCTTCATTTGATAAGTTGCTAATTAATCTAATTCTCCTCCAGATTTTCTTTTGCAGATACTTTCAAAATGCCGCGCTTACTGTCTTTTATAAATTGCAGAATTTCAGTTTTCTCTTCAGATTCCGGTAATTCCTTTTCGATAATTTGTGTTGCCTGGGTTATATTTAATCCGCGCAAATAAATGTTCCGGTAGATTTCTGAAATGCCGTTTATTTTTTCAGAGGTGAATCCGCGGCGTTGCAAGCCAACTGAATTCACACCTGCGTAAGACAATGGAGAGCGCCCTGCCTTAATAAAAGGAGGCACATCTTTTATGATTTCTGTACCACCTGCAATATAAGTATGAGCGCCTATTTTTGAAAACTGGATCGCCGCTGCCATCCCACCAATAATCGCATGATCTCCGATTTCGACATGACCAGCAAGCTGCACAGAATTGGCAATAATTACGTAGTCGCCGAGGATACAATCGTGTGCAATATGAGAATAAGCCATCAACAAACAATTACTTCCTACCACCGTTTTCCACTTATCTTTTGTTCCGCGGTTCACGGTTACGCATTCTCTTATAGTCGTATTATCCCCAATTTGGACGATGGTATCTTCTCCGTTAAATTTCAAATCCTGGGGAATGGCGCCGATTACAGCTCCGGGAAAAATTTTACAGAATTTGCCAATAATGACTTTTTTCATAATGACGGCTCCTGACATAATGTGCGTGCCATCACCAATCTGTACATCGTCTTCCACGACGGCAAAAGGGTCAACAATAACATCCTTTCCTAATCGCGCGTTGGGATGGATATGTGCTAGGGGGCTTATCATATTATTAGTTAGGACGTTTTACAATTTGGGCAACTAAAACCGCTTCTGTCACTACTTTATCTCCTACATAAACGGTTCCTTTCATTTCGCAGATGCCGCGCCTGATTGGATGTAATAGTTCCATTTTTAAAATGAGCGTATCACCCGGAACTACTTTTTGTTTGAATTTACAATTATCTATTTTGAGAAAATACGTATCGTATTTTTCCGTTGAATTTTGTGGAATGGCAATAAATCCGCCTGTTTGAGCAAGCGCTTCAGCTAATAAAACACCCGGCATTACCGAATTGCCGGGAAAATGTCCCTGGAAAAATGGTTCATTGTACGTTACATTTTTGATGGCGACTACACGGCTTTCAGTCAGTTCAATTATTTTATCTACCAATAAAAAAGGATAGCGATGGGGCAAGGTTCTCTCAATATCCTGTATGTCTAATATCGGAGGAATATTTGGATCATATTTCGGAATTTCCTGGCGATGTTTATATTTTTTTATGTGTTCTTTTATTTTTTTTGCAAACTTTATGTTGGAAGAATGCCCTGGCCTGTTTGCGATGATATGCGCTTTAAAAGGATAACCCACCAAAGCCAGATCTCCTACCACATCCAATAGTTTATGGCGCGCAGGTTCATTCGGAAAACGAAGCGTAAGATTATTTAAAATACCAGCTTCACTCACTTTCACATCATCTTTATGAAAAACCTTTGAAATCCTTTTTACCTGTTCGTCATCTACCGGTTTATCCACTACTACAATTGCATTATTAATATCCCCACCTTTTATCAAATCATTTGCAATCAACTGTTCCAGCTCATGAAAAAAACAAAAAGTGCGGCTTGGAGCAATGTCATTCTTAAAATTACTGATATTACTCATATCAGCATGTTGTGTTCCCAGAATCGGGGAATTAAAATCAATTAATGCATTGATGCGATAACCATTGTATGGTAAAGCAACCATTTCTACTTTCTTGGCTTCATCTACAAAAGAAATATTATGCTGAATGGTGTAATAAATTTTTTCGGCATTTTGTTTCTGAACGCCTGCATTGGAAAGATGTTCAATAAAAACCTCTGAACTTCCATCGAGGATCGGAACTTCATCTCCGTTTATCTCAATTAAAGCATTGTCGACCTGCATTCCTGTTAGCGCTGCCATTAAGTGTTCTATCGTCCCCACCCTCGCACCGTTTGCTTCAATAGTAGTGCTCCGGTTGGTTTCGATTACGTTGTCAACATCCGCCTTTACTATTGGCCTTCCCGGAAGGTCAACGCGCTGGAAGTTAATACCCGTATTGGTTTCAGCCGGTTTTATCTGAATGGTAACCGATTGGCCCGTATGGATTCCGGCGCCTGAAATTGTAACAGCTTCTTTTAAAGTATGTTGAAAGTTTGTTTCTTTAGAATTAAAAGGTTGCTCCATGGGCACGAAAGTATGAAAAGTAATTCTTTAAATTATGCAGCCACTATGGGAAAATAATTTTTTTTAAAGATTAGGAAAAGCAGTTATTTCTCATTCTACTACCTTTTCTTTTTTAAATTGTTCAATTATTTGTTCCAGTTGTTTAATTCTTTTTTCTAATTCCGGTAAATTTCTGCTCAGGATCTGGCTGCGAAGCGCGTGACCATAATCATAAGCAGGCGAACCGGTTACCGCCGTATTTGGAATTTTTATAGATTTAGCTACACCGCTTTGTGCATTGATCTTCGTTCCATCAGCAATAATAATGTGACCTACAATTCCTGCCTGGCCACCAATCATTACATTATTTCCAATTTTGGTGCTCCCGCTCACTCCCGATTGTGCGGCAATTACCGTATTCATTCCTATTTCCACATTATGAGCAATCTGAATCAAATTATCCAGCTTTGCACCACTTTTTATAATAGTAGAACCAAGTGTTGAACGGTCAATAGTCGTATTAGCGCCTATTTCGACATTGTCTTCCACTACAACATTTCCAATTTGCGGTATTTTTTTGAAGCTTCCATCCGCCTGTGGAGCGTATCCAAATCCATCTCCGCCAATGACACATCCGGCATGAATACATACATTTTTGCCGATAACGCAATCATGATGAATTTTTACGCCCGGGTACAAAATGCTGTTCTCCCCAATCGTTACGTTATCGCCCAAATAAACCTGAGGATAAAGTTTAACGTTATTGCCAATTTTTACGTAATTTCCCAAATAAGCAAAAGCACCAACAAATACATTTTCTCCAAGTTCAGCCGATGAAGCAACGAACGATGGTTCCTGTATTCCGGTAAGATTTGCGCGCGCCATTTCAGAATAAGCGGTTAAAATAACCGCAAAGGAAGAATAAGCATCCGGAACACGGATAAGAGTTGCATCTATTTTTTTTTCTATTTCTAAAGAGGTATTAATAATGATGATGGAAGCTCCGGTCGTGTATAAAAACTCTTCATATTTTGGATTTGCCAGAAAGGCAAGCTGCCCTGTCGTCGCTTCCTCAAGCTTGCCAAAAGAAGAAACTGCCACCTCCGGGTCGCCTTCTATTTGGCCATTTATTAATTCAGCGATTTGTTTTGCTGTAAACTGCATTTGCCTTTTCGATATTTTTTAAAAAAATTAAAATTAAACTATAATGTGATTTCCAAATTGATAAAACAAATGTAAAATTTTTTTACCGTGCCAAATAAACTTTGATTTATAAGCGCATTATCCACGCCAGAAATATCCTTTACTGCTCCATCTTTAAATAGAATATTGATGTGCTCCGTTTTATTATTGTAGGTCTTTATTTCGCTTTCGCCGGTAAAAACAAGAAATCCGGCTTGTTCTTTATTGATCGCAAGATATTGCATCGCTATATTTGTTTTCTCTTCCAAAAATTGGTGTGGAATCTCATTCGCTGAATATTTTACTTTTAATAAATGCCGGTTGATAACGCCCTTGCAAAGAACAGACAATATTTTATCAGGATGATGAATCCACGATTTTATAGAAAATAAAATATCATAATCGTCCAAAGCACAGAAATCGTCTAAATGATTTTCAATTTTTTCACTTTCATATTCCTCGTTTAAAAAAATGTTGAAAACGGGTGACGAAGATTCAGCTTTGATTTCGCGCGCTCTTTCTATAATTTTTACGAGCATTTTTTCTGCACATAAAACCGTTTTATGCAGGTAAACCTGCCAGTACATAAACCGACGCGAAACAAGGAATTTTTCGATAGAATGAATTCCTTTTTCTTCTACCATTAATTCACCGTTATGCACAGTAAGCATTTTGATAATCCGGTCATAGCCAATTACACCTTCTGTAACGCCGGTAAAAAAACTGTCACGAATGAGATAGTCCATCCTGTCCACATCCAATTGGCCACTCACCAATTGATGAAAAAATCTTTTTGCATAATTGTTTGTAAAAATATCAATGGCCATTTGCATTTTCCCATCAAATTCTTCATTCATTTTTTTCATGAGCAACAATGAAATTTTTTCATGGCTTACATTTCTTATTAAGACATTTTCCAGCGCATGTGAAAAAGGCCCGTGGCCAATATCATGTAAAAGAACAGCAATTTTTGCCGCCTGTTCTTCTGCTGCGGAAATAATAACGCTTTTACTCTTTAATTCATGAAGCGCGTTACACATCAAATGATAAGCGCCAAGGGAATGATGAAGCCGGGTGTGAACGGCGCCCGGATAAACCAATTGCGCCATTGCCATCTGATGAATTCGTCGCAGTCGTTGATAAAAAGGATGGGAAATAATCTGATAAATCAGCTCGTCGTCTATTGTAATAAAACCATAAACCGGATCATTAATTATTTTTCTAAATGGCATTCTTTCGATTTGTTAAAAAGATTTCGAACCGGTGCAAAGATAATTTTTGGGGAGGGAATAATTTACATTTGTAACAACTACAAGTGAGACGCATTCAGCTTCAACGGTAAAAAAATTAAGATTAATAAAAACGATAGATGAATACAGCAAAAATTTTATGGGTAGATGACGAAATGGAAAGTTTAAAATCCCAGATCATGTTTTTGGAGCATAAAGGGTATGAAGTTACATCGCTGAGCAATGGCCATGACGCTATTGATTATGTAAAAGATAATATTGTAGATGTGGTGCTCCTGGATGAAAGCATGCCGGGAATAACCGGCCTGGAAACACTACAAAAAATCAAAGAAATTAATTCACAAATTCCGATTGTTTTAATTACTAAAAATGAAACTGAAAACCTCATGGATGAAGCCATCGGTTCACAAATAACCGATTACCTGATAAAACCTGTAAATCCAAACCAGGTATGGCTTTCTCTGAAAAAGATCATAGATAACAAAAGGCTGGTAGCAGAAAAAACAACCACCGCTTACCAGCAACAATTTCGCGATTTATTCATGGCACTGAATGATAACCCGGATTACAACGGGTGGATGGATATTTATAAAAAATTAGTGTATTGGGAACTGGAAATGAAAAAAAGCGACAGTCCTGAAATGCGCGAAATTTTCCAATCACAAAAAGCTGAAGCGAATTTGGAATTCTTTAAATTTATTTCAAAAAACTATTCCAAATGGGTGACCAATCCCGCCGCTGATTCACCAATCATGAGCAATTCTCTCATGAAATTTAAAGTATTCCCGCATGTAGAAAAAGGCACTCCTACTTTTTTCGTTTTAATAGATAATCTGAGGTTCGATCAATGGAAAGCAATTCAGCCTTTGTTTACCGAAAATTTTAGAATCCAGGAAGAAGAAACTTTTTATTCGTTATTGCCGACTGCAACGCAATACAGTCGCAATGCCATTTTTGCGGGCATGCTTCCAATAGAGATAGAAAAACAATTTCCGGTCGAATGGAAAAATGATGATGAAGAAGGCGGTAAAAATTTGTTTGAAGAACAATTTCTGAAAGCTCAATTAAAAAAACTTCGAAAAGAAGATTTGAAATATTCTTATACCAAAATTACCAATCACCAGGACGCACAAAAACTGGTTGACAATATTCATAATTTTTTAAACAATGACATCAATGTGATCGTTTACAACTTTGTAGATATGCTCAGCCATGCAAGAACAGAAATGGAAGTATTGAAAGAACTTGCTGCAGACGAAGTAAGTTATAGAAGCCTTACTGCCTCCTGGTTTGAGCATTCGCCATTGCATCATGCATTGAAGAAAATTGCTGATAAAAAAATAAATCTGATCATTGCAACAGACCACGGAAGTGTGCGCGTTAATACACCTCAGAAAGTTGTGGGGGATAAACAAACGACAGCTAATCTACGTTATAAACACGGCCGTAATCTGAATTATGAACCAAAGGAAGTGCTTGCATTTCGAGATCCGCGGCAGGCAGGATTGCCGGTACCTAATGTAAATTCTTCATTCATTTTTGCCAAGCAGGATGGATATTTATGCTATCCGAATAACTACAATCATTTTGCAAATTATTATCGCAATACCTTTCAGCATGGTGGAGTAAGCCTGGAGGAAATGATCATCCCGGTTATAAGAATGACGAGTAAGTCATCGGAAGCATAGTTTTTAAACCGCTTACATGGAAATAGATCGTTAATCGTTTATACAAATGAATCGATTGAAAATGCCGATTATTTGTTCTTTTACTGCGAAATGGGCAGAAGAAATGGAAATAAGTTTTTTTATTTTTAAAAATTTTCATAACACTTTGTTGTAAACTTCTTTAAATTTCCAGCTTGAATAAATATCGATGCATCATCACGAAAGGTTTCAAAACAATTATGATTTTCTACGCCTTTTTGCTGCATTTTCGATTATTTTTTACCATTCATTTTCTTTGTTACATAAAGCAGGTAGTGAGACGTTGATGCAACTTACAAAAGGCAGGTTGAATTTTTCATTTATCGGATTAAGTATATTTTTCTGTATCAGTGGTTTTTTAATTGCCAAAAGTGCAGCAAGGTCGCCGGGCGTTGTAAATTATTTATGGAAGAGACTTTTGCGCATCCAGCCATTACTTATTGTTAACTGTATTTTGACCGTTTTTATTTGCGTGTTTTTTACAAAACTTTCTGTAAAAGATTATTTTTTAAACCCAAATACCTGGAGTTATTTTAGAAATATCATGCCGGTTTTTGGATTGCAGTTTACACTGCCCGGCGTATTTGTTCATAACATCGCAGAGAACGGAGTGAATGGTTCTTTATGGACATTAATTTTAGAAGAACGGCTTTATATTTTGATGTGCATCATTTTTTTATTGAGAAAAAAACACAGGAGTTACATCGTTTTATTCATTGTTGTTATCAATGTTTTTTACCTGTGCAACCGGTTCTTTTTCGATGGTGAAATGGTCAGGTATTTTACAGGTTTGCCATTTTTTTATGCACTGCTTTTTTTAAATTCAGCCGCACTTTATTTTTTAAAAATCAATTTTTCCAATTCACTCTTTTTCTTTATTTCATTCAGTTTGCTGGCCTTTATAATAAGCGTTTTGTTTCCGGCATCAAATTTCCTTTACTTTTTTTCAATTCCCGTCCTCGTTAATAGCGCTGCTCAAATGAAAGGAATTACAAACAATGCCGGAAAATATGGGGACTTCACTTATGGCATTTATATATTTTCTTTTCCTGTACAACAGATGCTTATTGCAACAGGTATTGTCAAACAAAATCCTTTTGCTTTGTTTTTCTACACTATAGTCATCGTTTTTCCAATGGCGATATTAAGTTGGAATCTTGTAGAGAAAAAATTTCTGGCATTAAAAAAATTAGTAGGAATGCATCCTAAATAAGAAAGAGAATTATTTTGTATGAGTGGCGTCAAATGTGTACTTTTTGTTATTCTATATTCCTCAATTAATTTTACCATAAACCACACGGGTAATTATGGAGATATTTTTTGACCTCAATTCAATGGGAAAGGCCGCCTCTGAATTTTTAAAATCATTGAACGATTATAAAGTCTTTGCTTTTTCAGGAGAATTAGGAGCTGGAAAAACTACATTTATCAGTGCACTCTGCAAAGAATTACGCGTTGCTGAAACCGTTACCAGTCCTACTTATTCGATTATCCAGGAATATAAAACTATCGACGGGAACATAATTTATCACATTGACCTTTACCGGATAAAAAGCAGTCACGAAGCGATAGAAGCAGGCATAGAAGATTGTCTAAACAGCAATGAAATTTGTTTCGTCGAATGGCCTGAAAGGGCTTCGGAAATTTTTCCGAATGAGACCGTTTTTTCTAATTTCGAAATTATTTCCGACACCGAAAGAAAATTGGTGATACAACTTCCGGCATAAAATTTTATATTTATATTCTATTCATTGTAAATTTTCTACATGGCATCTTCAAAACCTTTTGTTTCCCCATCCTTCTCTTATGAAACGTTAGAAGAAACTCTTGACATCAAACCCAAAGGCGCAGAATTATTAATCGGCATTCCGAGAGAAACTTCTTTTCAGGAAAACCGTGTGGCTCTTACTCCAGACGCGGTAAGTGTTTTAGTTGCCAACAACCATCGTGTAATCATGGAATGCAAAGCCGGTGAAGGAGCAAGCTATTCCGACAAAGACTATAGTGATGCCGGTGCAAAAATTGCCCATCAAAAAAAAGACGTTTTTGAATGTGATGTAATTGTAAAAAGTGCGCCCGTTTGTGAAACTGAAATTGACTTATTAAAACCAAATCAGTTCATCATTTCACCGATCCATGTTACCGCGATGAAGCGTGAAATTCTGGAGAAAATGATGGAGAAAAAGATTACGGCGCTTAGTTTTGAAAACCTAAAAGATGATAGTGGCCACAATCCCATCGTACGCAGCATGAGTGAAATTGCAGGAAGCGCGGTAATGCTGATAGCAGGACAGTATTTGAGCAATGCGAATCATGGCAAAGGTGTTTTGGTCGGTGGAATTTCAGGTATTCCGCCAACAAAAGTGATCATCATCGGGGCAGGAATTGTGGGCGAACAAGCAGCAAGAACGGCGCTTGCAATGGGAGCAAGTATTAAAATCTTTGACAACAGTATTTATCGTTTAAAGCGATTGCAAAATAATATTGGTTTACGTTTATACACCTCCGTTATAGAACCGGGAATTTTATCCAAGCAATTAAAAACGTGTGATGTAGCAGTTGGCGCTCTTGCAGCTTCTGGTGGCAGAACTCCACTTGTTGTAACGGAAGAAATGGTAAGCAGAATGCGGCCCGGAAGTGTCATTGTAGATGTGAGCATTGATCACGGCGGTTGTTTTGAAACTTCCAGGATCACTTCACATGCATCACCGGTTTTTAAAAAATATGATGTCATTCATTACTGCGTTCCCAATATTCCGAGTGGATTTGCAAGAACTGCTTCACAGGCGATCAGTAACGTGTTAATGCCGTTGATGCTTGAAATGGCTGATGATGGTGGCTTTGAGAACCTGGTGTGGTATAAAATAAATATCCGCAGTGGCATCTATTTGTTCAAAGGCGCGCTCACTAATTTTCATTTGAGCCAACGGTTCGATTTGAAATTTACAGATTTGAATTTATTGATTGCAAGCAGGAGGTAAAAAAATTTATGTTGAAAATATAAATTCAATTTATTTCTTTGCTTACTGTCGAAAATAATTTACACATCTCTTTCTTGTGCCCTCAGCCATCTTTCAGGGATTTCATTGTTGCTTGCAAATAAATAGTCTTTATAACTGCACGCAATCATTTTTTTATCAGGCAATTGCATCCACCATCTTCCTGTTTTTTTGCTTTGCAAAAAAACGGTATCTACTTCTGCAAAAGCTGTGTGAAACTGGTTGAAATCCTGAGCTTCATGCAATAAAGATTCCTTTCTGATTCGGTTTCTTCCATCAATAAAATACCAAAGCATTTGTGCAATTTGTAATGCCGTGAGACGCTGATGGTCTTTAGAAGCGTCATATCCATAAACGCCAAAAGAAGAAAGCGAAGCGCTCATTCCTGCAAAACGAGCAAGCGTGCAAGCTTCTTCGCCGGTAAGCCCATTCGGGCTGGCTGTGACGGCCGGAGCATCACTGTTCTTTATTGCGGCAATATCAAAACTAAATAAATCGCAATTGCGAATCACCGGCTCCATCTCATCCAAATCTTCTTTTACAGTTCCAACTCTAAAACAATCAAACCGCAGCTTGTCCATGGTTTCAAGCATTCGGGGATGGACGAAATAACTTTGGAATGCAATGTGATTGTAATGTCTTACCATGTTCGGTTCGCCTGTAAGCATTTCCATCAAAAAGTTTTCACTTCTCAAAGTCGATTCGCTTCGCAAGTCAATTGTAGCATCTACAATCGTTGCGTCAATAATTTTGTTTAAATCTTTATAAGCAAAATATTGCGCTAAAGTATTGTCGTGTGAACCACCAATGATGACAACCGTTTTATGTAATTGAAACAATTCCTTCAATACAATCGTTAGTGCAGAATAACTATCATATAATGACGCCCCGCTTTTAATATTTCCAATGTCAGCAATGGAAATTTCTTTATGCCAGTAATGCAATTCATAAAATTTTTTACGAATTGCGTCGGCAGAATTGTCAGTTGAGATAAAACCATTTCCCCTGAATTCATTTACACCAACGATTACAATATCGACATCCGATAAATCAGGAATGTCCTCTTCATTTAATTTAATAACACTTCCCAGCTGGCTGTCGTTATAAGCCGTATCACCGCTGATTTCAGCTGCATTTAGCGGAGATAGATATTGGTGTAAATCGTAAATCAATTTTTATTTTTTTGTCGGGCAAACCTAACAATAAAATGCAGAAATAAAATAACGTTTCTATTATTTTAGCTTTGATCAAAAAAATTCTTCTCCGCTTTCACGTATTTTTGCAAGTATGGAAAATCTGCTTTCGCAAATCAATAATTTAAAAGAAGAAATCAATAATTTTTACAGCGATGATAAAAATCCCGCTGAGGTTTTTCGCATCAAATTCCTTGGCTCTCATGGTTCTGTAAAATCACTGATGGGAGAAATGAAAAACGTGGCGCCTGAAAATAAAAGAGAAATGGGAAAAGTGCTGAACGAATTCAAATTGTTTGCAGAAAATAAATGGGAAGAGCTGAAGACCACGACGGACCACACAGCACAGGCAACCGAAAGCATCGATCTTTCATTGCCCGCCGATGCATTACCAATTGGAAGCCGTCATCCGATTAGTATTGTAAGAAATAAAATCGTTTCTATTTTCCAACGGCTGGGCTTCGCTGTTGCCGAAGGTCCTGAAATTGAAGACGACTGGCATAATTTCAGTGCATTGAATTTGCCTGAAAACCATCCTGCCCGTGATATGCAGGATACTTTTTATGTTTCTCAAAATCCCGCATGGATGCTGCGCACACACACCAGCAGCGTGCAGGTTCGTGAAATGGAAAAGGGTAAACTTCCGATCAGAATTATTTGTCCGGGACGTGTTTACCGGAATGAAACGATCAGTGCAAGAGCGCATTGCTTTTTTAACCAGGTAGAGGGTTTATACATTGCCGATAATGTTTCATTTGCAGATCTTAAACAAACACTTTATTTCTTTGTACAGGAGATGTTTGGTAAAGAAATTAAAGTGCGTTTCCGCCCTTCTTATTTTCCTTTTACAGAGCCAAGTGCAGAAATGGACATTTCCTGTCTTATTTGTGGCGGCGTTGGTTGCAACGTTTGTAAACACACTGGTTGGGTAGAAATTTTAGGCTGCGGAATGGTGCATCCGAATGTGTTGGAAAATTGTGGAATTGATTCAAAAAAGTATTCAGGCTTTGCGTTTGGAATGGGAATTGAACGCATTACCATGTTGAAATATCAAATCAAGGATTTGCGAATTTTTAGTGAAAATGATGTAAGATTTTTAAAACAATTTGAAAGTGCGGTTTAAATGAAAATTTAAGGAAACGAAAGAAAAGTTATTTGTTTGTTTACTGCAAATCATCACGGATTAAACGTGTATTGCATAAAGATTTTAACCGATGCAAACATTGCTCTGTCTTGAGCAGCAAAAAGGAAACGACCTAACTATGTAACTCATCATTCTTCTCCTGGATCAAATCCAAGATTTTATTTTTCCCAGATTTTTTTAAAGAACTGGAAACGAAATGTTGCGGTAAAAACTGCTGATTTTTACGCAGCGTTTCTAAAAATAATTTTACGTTTTTACTTACTACCGCTTGTTTTTCTTTATCTGCTTTTGTAAAGATCAATGTAAAAGGAATTTGCCACAGATCCATGTTACTAATGAAATCCAAATCTAATTTTTGAGGAGGATGCCTTGCATCTATTAACACAAAAACCATTGCCAGGTTTTCTCTTTTTCTTAAATAATTTTCAATCATCTGTTCCCATCTTCTCCGGCTGCTCAAAGAAATTTTTGCAAAGCCATAACCGGGCAAATCTACCAGGTACCATTTTGATTCATTGAAATCTCCCGCCTTCGCCACACTTGTTATTTCAAAATGATTGATCATTTGTGTTTTGCCTGGCTGATTTGATGTTTTAGCCAGTTTATCATTATCTGCCAACATGTTTATCAGAGAAGATTTTCCTACATTGCTGCGTCCGATAAATGCATATTCGGGCTTGTCCGGTTGGGGACATTTTTCATAAGAAGGACTGCTGATAAGATATTGCGCTTTTTTAATGTGCATGCCGCAATTTAAGTTAATGTGCTGATTCGCTAGTATATGATATACGGAACGGTGATAACCTCATATGAAATGCTTGATAAACGAATGCGTTTTCAAACCCTTTTCAACTTATATTGCTAAAGTTGTCCTAAAAAGTAAAAACGTCGACGCAGCAACTACTAACTAAAAACAAAAAAGTATCTTTGAACCCAATGAATATCTACCCGCACGATACCGTTGTTCCTTTTAAAAATTCTACAGAAAGCAAGAAGAAGCAGGTAGAAAGCATGTTTGATAAAATCGCTTTCCGTTATGATTTTTTAAACCGTTTTTTAAGTGCCGGAATTGATGTTGGCTGGAGAAAAAAAGCCATCCGTGAATTGATTTCATTGCATCCAAAAAATATTTTAGATGTAGCTACCGGAACCGGTGATTTTGCAATAACCAGTTATGAAATTTTAAAGCCTGAAAAAATTACCGGCATTGATATCAGCGAAGGCATGCTCGATATTGGAAGAAAAAAAATTGCGAAATCCGGTTTAGAAAATTCAATTGAGCTATTACGCGGCGATAGCGAGGCAATTTTATTTCCTGATAATTCATTTGAAGCTGTTACGGTCGCATTCGGAGTAAGAAATTTTGAAAATCTTGAACAAGGATTGTCAGAAATAAAAAGGGTTTTAAAACCTGGAGGCAAATTAATTGTTTTAGAATGCACCAAACCATCTTTGCCTGTTATAAAACAACTCTATCATTTTTACATGAAGTTTATAACACCGAAAATTGGAAAGATTATTGCAAAAAATAATGCAGCATATCAATATTTAAACGATTCCGTTCTCCAATTTCCGGAGAAAGAATCATTCATTCACATTCTAAACCAATCAGGATATCGAAGCAGTTTTTACAAAACATTGACTTTAGGAATATGCACCATTTATTGCGCCGAAAAATAGCTTTGATCCTGATTGCCTTCTTTTTTTGTTCCACAAAACTGATGGCACAATTGCGTGAACTGAACCAGGAAAGCCATGATGATAAACCGTATCATTTTGGGATAAATATTGGTTACAACAAGTCGCATTTTAATTTTACACACGACCCGCGTTTTTTGCAATATGATTCAATTATGGATGTAGAAAGTGTAAACAATCCGGGGATTAATTTAGCGTGGCTGGTGAATGTTCGTATCAGCAATCATTTCGATCTGAGAACTCATCCGCTTGACCTTACATTTTCTGAAAAAGCAATGATTTATAGTCAGAAATATGAACCTGATTCTACTGTTACCAAAAAAGTTCAATCCATTACTTTAAGTTTCCCTGTGCATATTGCTTTCAGCAGCGACCGCATTAACAATTTTAAAGTGTACACGATTGCAGGAGCGAAATTCGACTATGATCTCGCCAGTAATAAAGGAGCAAACCAGGCAGAAGATCTGATAAAACTAAACCGGGGAGACGTAAGTGTGGAACTGGGTTTGGGCTTTCATATTTACTTTCCTTATTTTGTTTTATCGCCGGAAATAAAACTAAGCGATGGATTAACCAACCTTCATGCGCGGGATCCAAATCTAAAATATTCAAATGTTATTGACAAGATTAATTCAAGAATGGTGACCTTCTCATTGACAGTAGAATAGCCTGTTTTAATAAAAAAGAATCGCAACTATTTGTTCTTTTGTTGAATACAGCTTTGTTATTTTTTGAAGAATATCAGAAAGCAAATACGTATTATTTCTTCGGTTACGGAAAATTTTTGTCAAGACATTATACCAATAAATGCGTACGATATCAGTTGACATAAAATACCGATAATGATCCCGGAATAAATTTCAAGAGGAGAATGATCACTCACGATCATTCGCGAACTGCACACCAAACCCGTAATAATTAAAACCAGCATTACCGTTAAAAAAACCGGGTAGGAAAATCCGGAAAAAACAATGATCAGCATCAATCCGCATAAGGAACCGACGCCTAATGCATGCATGCTTATCTTAAAATAAATATTCGCAAGTAATCCGGCTGAAGAAGCGAGAAAAACGCCGAAAATAAAGCTGGTAAGGATCAGAGGAACTTCTGGTTGGTTGTGAAAAACCATGTACATCCAGAAATAAAAAACGTTTGTAGCGATGTAAGGAACAATTCTTTCACGCTGCGTTTTTAAAAAAATACTTTTAATAAACCCCAGCGCTTTTAATAATAATACGGTTAAAGCAGGAAAAAAAACAGTATTAACTGCAACGCGAATTACGATCAATATTTTTTCCTGCGGTGTAATCCCTGTAAAATATCCAGGTTGTATAAACGCGAGAAACCAGGTGGCAATTACCGGGATAAAAAGCGGATGAAAAATAAAAGAAAAGAAGTGAGCAAGCAGTTTTAAAACGGCAGGAAAACGGACTTCCTTCTCAAAAGAATCAGCTGGTTCAATTGCACTTCGTCCAACAGTAAAATCATGTTTCATAATTAAAGCTCTTTTCGTAAGCGTGCGACCGGAATGTTCAATTGCTCCCGATATTTTGCTACCGTGCGCCGTGCAATATTATATCCTTTTTCCTGCAATAATTCGGTGAGTTTTTCATCACTCAATGGTTTTTGCTTGCTCTCTTCTTCAATCAAATCACTTAGAATTTTTTTCACTTCGCGTGTGCTCACTTCTTCACCACTGTCTGTTACCAGGCTTTCACTAAAAAAGAATTTTAAACGATAAGTTCCGAATTCTGTTTGTACAAATTTGCTGTTTGCCACACGGCTTACTGTGGAAATATCGAGCATCGTTCTTTCTGCAATATCTTTTAAGATCATCGGGCGCAAATCAATATCTTCTCCCGTTAAGAAAAACTGCTTTTGATAATCAACGATCGTTTGCATTGTACTCAATAAAGTATGCTGCCTTTGTTTGATTGCATCAATAAACCATTTCGCAGAATCTATTTTTTGCTTGATAAAAAGTACCGCTTCCTTTTGTCTTTTATCCTTCTTTGTGCCGCGGTCATAATCTTTGAGCATGTCCCTGTAACCCTCGCTGATGCGGAGATCGGGTGCGTTTTTAGAATTAAGAGTTACTTCTAATTTTCCGTTATTATTCAATACAAAAAAATCAGGAATTACATAGCTCTGAAGTTTATTCGTTTCTCCTACTTCTCCTCCCGGCTTTGGATTTAGTTTAATGATCTGGTTGATCACTTCTTTAATTTCATCATCATCCAGGTTCAGGCTTTTCTGAATTTTTTCATAATGCTTCTTGGTAAATTCATCAAAATATTTTTCAATAATTTCAATGGCGATTCCCACTGGCAATCCTTCTTTTTCTTTTCTTTTTAATTGCAACAAAAGACATTCCTGCAGATCCCTGGCACCCACTCCTGCCGGATCAAATTGCTGGATTAATCCAATTAATTTTTCAATTTCTTTTTCAGAAGTATTGATATTCTGACGAAAAGCAAGATCATCACAAATGGAAGTAACATCGCGGCGCAGATAACCGTCGTCATCAATGCTACCAATAATCTGCTCTGCAATTCTTCGTTGCTCTTCATCCAAATGAAGCATCAGCAATTGCGATTTCAAAGTATCATAAAATGAAGTTTCCACTTTGTGCGGCATCACTTTCGTTTCTTCAGGATCGCCATAATTATCATCGCGGTATTTGTAATCTCCGGGTTCATCATCGCCATCATTTACATATTCGCTGATGTCAATATTATCGTATTCATTTTCACTTCCGTCACTTTCAAAATCATCCACTGTCTCAAAGTCATCAGGAGTTTCCTCAGTCGTTTCATTATAGCCGTCTTCACCCGCTTCCAGCGCCGGATTCTCTTCGAGTTCTTCTTTAATTCTTTCTTCAAGATGCGCCGTCGGAACCTGCAGCAATTTCATTAATTGAATTTGCTGCGGCGATAATTTCTGTAATAGCTTTTGTTGTAAACGCTGGCTTAAGGACATGTATCTTTTTTCTTTTTTTAGTTTGTAAATTTACACGCAAAAGTAACGATATGTTTTTTTGGAACAAAGTTTGTGGCTTATTGACGCTTTTTTTTATTTTTACGGCTTCTGTTTGTGCACAAACTCGTGTCACATTTGCTTCCTCATATGCGAATTTTATTCAAAAAAATAAAGCAGGTACATCCGATTCTATTTCTTTTGCTCCTCCAGATCATTTAAATAAATCAATTAATTTTTCGACAATTCCTGCTGATTTCTCCACCTGCAATTATGGTTTTTTTTGCAAAGAAGAATTAAAAATTGAAAAAGCTACTAGGCTTCCAATACGGATCAGATTGGGTTCACTACAACAATGCAATTATTACGAGGGAAAGAGGTAACAAAGAAACATTTTAAGTTTTCATTCCATTAAAAAAGAAACACCTTTTCATATCTTCGCTGCCATGCCGGATCTGGAAAAATATGAAGCGGTCATTGGCCTTGAAGTTCACACGCAATTACTTACTCAAAGTAAATTATTTTGCAGCGATAGTACACAATTTGGAAATCCTCCAAATACCAATGTCAGCGCCATTTCGCTCGCTCACCCCGGAACCTTACCCGTGATGAATGAAAAGGCTGTGGAACTTGCGATGAAACTTGGGTTGGCTTTTAATTGTGACATTATCCGCAATAATTATTTTGCCAGGAAAAATTATTTTTATCCTGATCTTCCAAAAGGCTACCAGGTAACCCAACATACGACGCCAATTTGTAAAAACGGGAAGATTCCTATTCGTATCAACGGCCAGGAAAGAAATATCCTTTTAAACAGAATTCATTTGGAAGAAGATGCCGGGAAAAGTATTCATGATGCAGATGAAAATTTCACTTGTATTGACTTAAACCGCGCCGGCGTTCCTTTGCTTGAAATCGTGTCTGAGCCTGACATACATTCGTCTGAAGAAGCGTTTGCTTATGTAACAGAGATCCGCAAAATGGTTCGTCATTTAAATATTGGTGATGGCAATATGGAAGAAGGAAGCATGCGTTGCGATGCAAATATTTCCGTAAGATTAAAAGGAGAAAAAAAGCTGGGAACGAAAGTAGAAGTGAAAAATCTAAACTCGATTCGCAATATAAAAAAAGCGATTGATTATGAAATAAACAGATTAGTTGGTTTACTGGAAAAAGGCGAAACAATCATGCAACAAACACGAAGTTTTGATGCATCTAACGGAATGACATTTTCATTGAGATCGAAAGAAGAAGCAAACGATTATCGTTATTTTCCAGAGCCTGACCTGGCGCCTTTTGTTGTAACAGAAGAACAAATTAATGCTATCAAATCTTCTTTGCCTGAGCTTCCAATTGCATTGGAAAAAAGATTGATGAACCAATATTCCATTTCGTCAGAAGCGGCAAAAATCATTGCAAATGACAAGGAAACTGCTTCATTTTTTGAACATATTGCTCAATTAACGAACCATTCAAAAGCAGCGGCAAACTGGATGATCGGCCCTGTAAAATCTTATCTGAACGAAAATAATAGTGACATTGAAAAATTGCCTGTAAGCCCAAAAAAACTTGCAGAATTGATACAAATTGTTGAAGAAGGAAAAGTAAGTTTTGGAATAGCAGCATCAAAAATATTTCCTTTATTAATTCAATCTTCTGATAAGGATGCATTGCAACTTGCAAAAGAACTTAACCTTTTGCAGGAAAAAAACGACGATGCATTACATTCGTGGATAGATGAAGTGTTGGCTGCGATGCCCGAGAAAGTTTCGGAATATAAAAAAGGAAAAAAGAATTTAACCGGGTTATTTGCCGGCGAAGTAAAAAAGAAAAGCAAGGGCAAAGCAGATATGCAGGCGGTAATGAAAATATTATCAGAAAAACTGAATCAATAATTTAATAATTCAAAAATACCATGAAAAAAATATTCATTTTTATAATTGTGCTTTTCATCTTTTCCTGTACATCAAAACACAACAACGGTTTGTTTACAGTAAAAGGCGATTTAAAAAACGCTCCTGATCAAAAAGTGTATCTGGAACAATTATTTTTTAATCAAAATCCGCCACAGATCCTGGATACAGCCGACGTAAAAAATGGAAAATTTGAGGTGAAAGCACATGCAGCGGAAGAAGGTTTATACCGGTTAAAATTTGAAAAAAATGCTGGCTATATTTTCATCAATGATAAAGATGACATTGATTTTGCGGCAAATGCAAATGATTCTGTATTAAACACAACAAAATTTAATACACCTGCAAATGCCTCGCTTACCGCTTTCATTATAAAGCTCGATTCCATTCATACCAATCTCATTAATGAAGATCAGACAAGAAAAAATTATCAGCAGCAAAATAATGATTCGATGGCGCTCGTGGCAGACAATGCGTTCAACATCAGCAATGAATGGTACAATAACTTTTTAGTGCATTATATTGATACAGCGGCAAATCCGATTACAGCCTTATTTGCATTAAGCTATACACAGGATGTACAAATAGATACTGTAAAAAATCTGATCGCCAACCTCACTAAAAAATTTCCAAAAAACTCTTCTGTTGCCGATATGCAGAAAGAGATTGACCAATTTGTTGCTGCCCAGGGAAATAAATCTTCCGGCGATATTGCAGTTGGACAAATGGCGCCGGACATTACTCTACCTGACGTAGATGGAAAACCTTTTTCATTAAGTTCGCTGCGCGGCAAATATGTTTTAGTTGATTTTTGGGCAAGCTGGTGCGGCCCATGCAGACAGGAAAATCCGAACGTTGTAGCTAATTACAATCAGTTCAAGGATAAAAATTTTACCGTTCTAGGAGTATCGCTCGACCAGGATAAAAAAGCGTGGCTCAAAGCGATCAAAGATGACGGGCTGGCCTGGAAACAAATAAGCGATCTGAAATTCTGGAACAGTGCGGCTGCCACTTTATATCATGTAGAAGCAATTCCTTACAACGTTCTAATCGATCCGCAGGGAAAAATCATCGCTACAGAATTGAGGGGAAGTGACCTTCACAATAAACTGGCGGAAGTATTGAAGCAGTAGCAGTAAAAGGACAAACGGGTTAAATTCTTTTTTTGAAAATCTTTTTAAAAAAAAACACCGCATACCAATGGAAAATGGCTCCACTGAAATTGAAATGAAGATGGTTTCGAAAAAAAATGCAGCAAAAGAATAAATAAGCGGAATTCCTGCTTTTCGGTTTTAGCATTAAGCTAAATAAGCCGCATTCCCTTACAGAAGAATGTAAGCCACCACGGAAGTATCAGCCAGAAATATTGACGAAACCAGATTAAAAAAACAATTTGTACAATCACAGAAATTACAAAAGCAATCCAATATTTACCGACAGGCTGAGTATTATCCATCTGAAAAAATTTTACGCAAATATAATTGTAAAATGAATTGAACAGCCATTTTTTCCCAAAAAAGTGTTGCAGCAAAACCACTCTAAAGCATTCTAAATTCTTCTAAACTACTCTAAACCCTTTCAAACCATTTTGAATCAGTGAACTTCTAAATAAACTATTCTAACCCATCTCAATATCCATACTTCTCCTTCCATCTTAGTTTCAAAAATTTTCGCAATTCCTCTTCTCTTGCATTTTTGGCCGGATTATATAAAAGTGTATTTTTTATTTCGTCGGGAAGAAACTCCATGTCGACAAAGTTGTTTTCGAAACTATGCGCGTACTGATAATTTTTCCCATAATCTAAATTCTTCATCAATTTTGTAGGGGCGTTTCTGATTGCCAAAGGAACCGGCAAATCACCATATTGTTTTACGAGCGCCTGTGCTTTTCCAATCGCTTCGAGGCTCGCGTTACTTTTGGGCGAAGAAGCCAGGTACGTGGCGCATTGCGATAAAATAATCCTAGATTCCGGATAGCCAATCATATTTACGGCCTGGAAAGTATTAGTCGCTAAAACCAACGCGGTTGGATTGGCATTGCCAATGTCTTCACTCGCCAGGATTACCATTCTCCTCGCAATAAACTTTACATCCTCACCGCCTTCAATCATCCGCGCCATCCAATAAACAGCAGCATTTGGATCGCTGCCACGAATTGATTTGATAAAAGCCGAAATGATATCATAATGTTGCTCGCCTTTTTTATCATAAAGCGCTACTTTTTGTTGTGCCGCATGAATGACCACATCGTCTGTAATTACAATATTATCATCGGATTTTTTATTTAAAGAAAGTTGGTTGACGGTCAGCTCAAGCAGATTTAATAATCGTCTTGCATCCCCTCCTGACAAATTAATCAGCGCTTCCGTTTCTTCAATTTGAATGTTCCTATTAGAAAGAAAATCATCTTCTTTTATTGCATGATTGATCAGCTTTATCAACCCTTCTTTATCCAAAGGTTTTAAAATATAAACCTGGCATCGGCTCAGCAAAGCGCTGTTCACTTCAAACGAAGGATTTTCTGTTGTAGCACCAATCAAAGTAATAATTCCTTTTTCCACCGCACCAAGCAAAGCGTCCTGCTGGCCTTTATTGAACCGGTGAATTTCGTCAATAAATAAAATCGCGTTTTGCTCATGTTTTGCTTTTTCAATCACCTCCCTTACTTCTTTTACACCGGAAGAAATAGCGCTCAAAGTATAAAAGGGAACTTGTAAAGTATGCGCAATAATATTTGCAATCGTGGTTTTTCCTACGCCGGGCGGCCCCCACAAAATCATTGAAGGAATCGTTTTATTTTCGATGGCGTTTCGCAAAATACTTCCTTTACCGGTAAGGTGCTCCTGTCCTATCAGTTCATTTAAAGTTGTTGGCCGAAGCCTTTCTGCTAAAGGAATTGTAGTCAATTATTTAATTTATTTCTTCGTTCACTGAATTCTTAATTCTCAATTCGTCAAATAAGGCAATATGTCTTTAATAGTCACGGTTGCCTGTTTATCATCAATTTCCAACACCACACAATATCCATTTGCACCGCCGGCTTTCAGTAATCCATTTACCAATTTTTGCTGGTCACTTTCCAATCTTTTGCCATCCCATATTTCTTTTGTGCAAAGACACCCTTGTGTTGGGGTTAATGGATAATATGGTTTTCCGGAATAATAATTAGGATCAATCGTTGTGCCATGAGCAATTATTTCACTTCTTCCGGCCACACCTGAATAGTAAGAACCGTACAGAGGCAAATAATTCTGAAGCTTTTTTGGAATTAATTTTTGATACCAATCAATCGTCCAGGTGGAATCTATAATGGTAGAATCATCAAAAAACTTTTGAATGCTTAATTCTACCGGCATTCCCATTTGTACATTGGCTGTCGGGCCAATAAAGTTGCTCATCGAAACGCCAAAACCGTACATTTTAAAAATCCCCTGCGGGGTATTTCCGTTTCGCAAATACCCGGGAAGATTGCTGATACTGCGTGCCAATTGAGGAATATGAAAAAGATTTCCGGATGAATCTTTTACAAAATTTCCATCTGCATTTCTGATCAAAACCATTCCCGGATAATCGCGGTTTTTTCTCTGAAAACTATACATCACGATTTGATGCGGAAGAAAATTTTTATTCAAAACTTCTTTTAAGACCTCATGAACCGATTGCGTATTTACTTCTGTCGGTGCCAGCCTTGTACTCAACATAAAAAGTACCGGATTTTTGTACGCTGTATCAGTAAATTTTTCGAGTAATTTTTTTGAAAGTATCTTTTTTTCGATATCGGATTTTTTGTGTTGCATTAAATATTCAGCGCATATCGCAAATATCTTTGGATCGGTTGTTTCTTCTAATAAAACATTTGTCTGCATTATAAATTTGCCCGGGTAATTCGCATAAGCAAGCTCCATCAAAGCTCTTTGAAAAGAAATGCTTCTGACTCCGATGCTGTCGAATGCGTTATGAACCTTACTTTCAACAAACGCCGAATGGTAATTCATTACTTCCATCGCATCAAAAGCATCCTGCCAGTTTTCTTCGGTCGAATCTGTGAGAGGCAATGATAAATTTTTTGTGATCGAGTTTTTAATCAGTCGTTCATTCATTTTTGTACGTGCCGCT
>JAICYZ010000291.1 GCA_025933935.1 Chitinophagaceae bacterium | reverse complement strand
TTAATATATAACAATTGATACAAACAGTCTGAAACAAACATTGCCAAAAGCGGAAGCAGGAAAGCAAATTTTTTATCTTTAATAATAGCCCCACCAAAAATAGCCATAGCAATTTGCGGAGCAAAACCATAAGGCCGTCCGGGCATGATCCTATATAAAGAGGCAATTACAATTAATAAAATAAAACTGCCGGCAAGTTGTTTCGTGATTTTCATCGTTTATGAATTTTTATTTCAGCAAAAATAAGAAATTAAAATTTTGAGACGGCTGTAAAATTTAACAGTGTATATCGAAAAAAGAGCGCTTTTTTCTAAAAAACCAATTGACCTAACTTTGCAAAACTATGATTACAATACTGGCAATAGAATCTTCATGCGATGAAACGGCTGCATCAGTTTGCAGGGATCAAATTATTTTGAGCAACGCAATATCAAGTCAGAAAATTCATGAAAAATATGGTGGTGTAGTGCCGGAACTTGCTTCACGAGCGCATTTACAAGCGATTGTACCTGTAGTGGAGCAAGCGCTAAAAATTGCGCAAGTAGAATTAGAAGAAGTAGACGCTTTTGCTTTTACACAATCGCCCGGATTGATTGGTGCCTTGCTGGTGGGTACAGAATTTACCAAATCGCTTGCTTTGGCTTTTAATAAACCTCTCATCGCGGTTCATCACATGCAGGCGCACGTTTTGGCTAATTTGATACAGCCGATAAACAGCGAAAATAAAATTCCTTCCTTTCCTTTTTTGTGCCTTACTGTGAGCGGCGGACATACGCAAATCGTTTTATGTGAATCCCCCTTAAATCAAAAAGTAATCGGCCAAACCCTTGATGATGCCGCCGGCGAAGCATTTGATAAATCTGCAAAAATTTTAGGATTCCCCTACCCGGGTGGCCCGTTAATTGACAAATATGCGCGGAAAGGGAATCCTGAAAAATATAAATTTCCGCAACCAAAAATTGATGATTTAAATTTTAGCTTCAGTGGATTAAAAACGGCTTTTTTGTATTTTATCCGCGATGAAAAGATCAGGAATGAAAATTTTGTGCAAGAAAACCTTGCTGATATTTGCGCTTCTATTCAATCGAGGATTGTTTCTATTTTATTAAATAAATTAAAAAAAGCAGCGCGCGAAACAGGAATAAAAGAATTGTGCATTGCCGGTGGAGTAAGCGCCAATAGCGGTTTACGCACTGCTTTTGAACAGTTGGGAAAGGAAGAAGGCTGGAATACATACATTCCAAAATTTGAATATTGTACGGATAATGCGGCCATGATTGCGATCACTGCGTATTACAAATACATGAACGACGAGTTTGAAAATTTATCTGTTGTGCCTTCTGCGAGAACCGCTTAAAATAAGAAAATAAGGATCGGGATTATTTCTTTATTTGTTGCCTCCAATAATTCGATAATCATATTCAATGTTCAAAGTTCAATAATCAATATTCAAGGTGCCGAACAACTACTTCCAGTTCAAAAAATTCAAAATAAACCAGGAAAAAAGCAGCATGAAAGTGTGCACAGATTCCTGTTTGTTTGGTGCTTATGTTGCACATAAAATTGAACAAAAAATTATTGAGCCAAAAAGGATTTTGGATATCGGCTCAGGAACAGGATTATTAAGTTTGATGATTGCCCAAAAATCGAATGCAATAATCGATTCTGTAGAAATTGATGAAAAGTCATATCAGCAAACAAAAGAAAATTTCTATGAAAGTCAATGGAATCAACATCTGCAGGCATTTCACCATGATATAAAAAATTTCGATGCTTCCTCAAAATACGATCTCATCATTTCCAATCCTCCCTTTTTTGAAAATGATTTAAAGTCGGAACATAAAAATAAAAACGTTGCCAAACATCGTGATGGACTGACATTGCAAGAACTGGTTCAATCCATCCAAAACCATCTGGAAAGCAATGGAACTTTCGCAGTGCTTCTTCCTTTTCGCAGAACGGCATATTTTAAAAGAACCGCTGCAGAAAATAATTTTTATTTAAAAGAAGAAAAGCTGATAAAACAAACGCCAAAACACCAATATTTCAGGGCAATATTATTTTTTGAAACAAAACCGGCGTCGGTTATTTCAAAAGAATTGGTTATAAAAGACGAAAAAGCAAACTATACAGAACAGTTTCAATTTTTATTAAAAGATTATTATTTATAAATAAGTGAAAATATTGTCAGCGTTATATTTCTTTTAAAATATTTAGCAATTCCTGATCTGAAATAGTATCGATATCAGATTTGTCATAGATAGTAAGGAGATAAACAGTTCTCTTCACGATATAAGTGAATGTAATTACTCTTGCACCACCGCTTTTTCCTTTTCCTTTTGATGAAATAGCGACTCTTATTTTGTAGCAACTGTGACCAATGCCAATCCCTTCGCTTGGGTTTCTCTGTAGTAACTCAATTAATAATGAATATTCATTTTTTAACGAAGGATACTTTTTAATTAACTTCTTGATTTCCTTTTCAAATCTGACAGTGGCAATAACATTATAATTCATTAAGCAGCTCTTTAGCAGATTTCAACTTTATCTTACCTTGTTTTGCAAGTTTAACTTCATTGACAGCCTCTTTTAATCCCAGCAAAAATGCTTCTTTTTTTGTTTTTTTAATTGGTATGGCTTTTACATAATTCAGGTCTTTTAGTACCTTCATTAAGGCAGGCGCTTTCTTATCTTCTATGTCAAGTAATACTTTCATAATTTTTATTTCTCTTGCTAAAATATTAAAAAATCTTCATAATCGCTTCGTTCTATTTATGTATAAGCGCGTTTTTTAATAGCATGGCATAAGTATATGCCGATATATTTATTCAATATTTGAAATTGAAAAAAGTAGCAAAAAAGGGCACTGAAAAGTGCCCTCAAAATTATCTGTATAAATGCTACTTTATTTAACTTCTACGGTACTTTCCAAATCATCATCCACTAATATCCGTCCACAGTTTTCACAAACAATAATTTTTTTCCTTTGTTTGATTTCACTTTGTTTCTGAGGAGGAATCGCATTGAAACAGCCACCGCATGAATCTCTTTCAACAGGTACCACCGCCAAACCGTTTCGGTAATTGTTACGAATCCGGTCGTAGCTGGTTAATAACCTTGGATCTACAGCGCTTCTTGCCGCTTCTTCAAGTTTTCTGTAATGCTTTTCTTCTTTATCAGTTTCTTCAATGATCTTTTCCAATTCACTTTTCTTTCCTTTCAGATTTCCTTCTTTTACAGAAACCGCTTTCTTGGCAAGTTCCAGTTGTTTGCCTTTTTCCGCAAGATCTTCTGTGGCGTCTTTAATATGTTTTTCTGCAAGTTTTACTTCCAGCGTCTGCATTTCCATTTCCTTATTGATCGCTTCAAACTCACGGTTGTTTTTTACATTATCACTTTGCTTTTCATATTTTTTTATCAGCTCCTGTGATTCTTTAATGGCGGTCTTTTTCTCTTCGATAAATTGTTGAATACCGTTCATTTCTTCTTCAATGCGGTTTTGACGTGCATTTAAGCCGGCAATTTCATCCTCTAAATCACTAACTTCAATTGGTAATTCGCCTTTTAAAATTTCAATGCCATCTAGTTTGCTGTCAACCTTCTGAAGATTAATAAGCGATGTTAATTTTTCTTCTACAGAATAATCTTTTACCTGTGCCATATTTTATTTGATGATTTTTTTAAATTTTACCGGTCTTTTATACGCTCCTTTAAATAAAATATTTTACCGGATTCGTATTTATTTCGGTTTTTAGGACGGCAAAGTTACTAAATTTTCCCTGTAAAAGTTCAGTTAATAATTCTACCGTAAACTGTTCACTTTCATAATGTCCGATGTCGGTTAAAAAAATACGATTATCAGCATCAAAAAATTCGTGATATTTTATGTCAGAAGTGATGTAAGCGTCCGCTCCTGCAGCGACGGCATTGGGTAACAGGAAAATACCAGCACCGCCACAAGTGGCTATTTTTCTAATAGGCTCGTTACGATAACCGGTATGTTTTACTACTGAAAGTTTGAACTCTTTCTTCAAAGTCTGCAATAATTCCTTTTCAGAAAGCGGTTGCCGCAATTCGCCGATCAATCCGCTGCCGACATTTTCCTGTACATTTTCTAAAGCATGAATATAATAAGCCACTTCCTCATATGGATGCGATTCTTTTAAAGACTTTAAAATTTTCTTTTGAAGAAATGAAGGAAAAATCACTTCAATTCTTACTTCATTTTCCTGATGGCGCGTGCCAACTTCACCGACAAAAGGATGGCTTCCTTCACCGGCTTTGAAAGTACCGGTTCCCTCAACATTAAAACTGCATTCATCATATTTTCCAATGGCTCCTGCACCTGCCTTGAATAAGGCTGACCTGACTTCTTCTGCATTTTTTACCGGCGAAAAAGTAACTAATTTTTGCAACGTTCCTTCTTTTGGCAAAAGAACTTTGATATTTTGCAAAATTAATTTTTCTGCTATCTTTTTATTTACCCCTTCGGCGATGTTGTCGAGATTTGTATGAATTGCATAAATGGCTATATCATTTTTTATGGCAGAAATAACGGTACGTTCCACATAATTTTTTCCATTCAGTTTTTTTATTCCCCGAAAAATAACCGGATGATGGGCAACAACGAGGTTGCAATTTCTCCGCACCGCTTCCTCTATCACTGCTTCTGTAACATCAAGCGAAGTGATGACGCCGGTACATTCTGTTTCATTACTTCCAATGATGAGCCCAGCATT
>JAICYZ010000193.1 GCA_025933935.1 Chitinophagaceae bacterium | reverse complement strand
TTCTGTTACTTATATGCTAAATGAAAATAAAGAACTTACTTTATATGTGCTTGCACCTTTACCAATATTGGCTTTCACCATTTATTATGTAAATACGATTATCAACCGAAAAGCGGATAAAATCCAGGCTTTGCTTTCAGATCTTACTACCAATGCACAGGAGTCTTATTCAGGAATCAGGGTGATAAAATCTTTTGTTCAGGAAAAGGCGATGCTTGGATTTTTTGATAAAAACAGCGAAGATTACCGGACCCATTCAATTTCCCTTGCAAAAACGGAAGCGATTTATTTCCCTTCAATGGGACTAATGATTGGACTAAGCACTTTATTAACCATCATGATTGGTGGTATTTATGTGATTAATGGAAGCATCAGCGTGGGAGTTATCGGTGAATTTATCATGTATGTTTTGTTACTGACTTTTCCGGTGAGCGCCATTGGATGGACTGCAAGCATGATACAAAGAGCGGCAACATCGCAAAGGCGGATCAATGAATTTCTGCATACAAAGCCTACAATCCGGAATGAAAAAAATGCCAGGGAAATTCATTTGAAAGGGAACATCAAGTTCCAGAATGTTGATTTTGTTTATCCGCATACCGGGATTCATGCGATCAAAAACTTTTCGTTGAATATACGCAAAGGAGAAAAAGTAGCGATCATTGGAAAAACCGGATCAGGAAAATCTACCATTGCCCAGCTGATGCTGAGAATGTATGATCCGCAGAGTGGAAACATTTTTTATGATGGCGTGAACATCAAAGAAATTGATTTAAAAACTTTGCGTTCGCAAATCAGTTATGTGCCGCAGGACGTATTTTTATTCAGTGATTCTGTGAAAAATAATATTGGTTTTTCATTGAAAAAACCTGAAAAAGAAAAGGTGATGGCTGCGGCAAAAAACGCGGTTGTCGATATGGAAATTGAATCGTTTCCGGAGAGATATGATACATTAATAGGGGAGCGTGGCGTTACACTTAGTGGCGGACAAAAACAAAGAATTTCTATTGCGCGCGCATTGATCAAAGATCATGAAATCACTGTTTTTGATGATTGCCTGAGTGCCGTAGATGCAAAAACAGAAAATGAAATCATCGCACATTTGTACGAATATCTTCAGCAAAAAACAGCGGTAATTATTACCCATCGTATTTTTTCTTTATTTAGTTTTGATAAAATTATCTTGCTGGAAGATGGCGCTATCGCTGAGGAAGGAACGCATCAATCTCTTCTGGAAAAAAATGGATTGTATGCAGAAATGTACCGGCATCAACAGGAGCAGGAACGGCATTCAGAGTTAAAAATTGAGAATTAAGAATTTAAAAAGATTGTAATCCTGCCAAATTTATCAAATTCGTATTTATTTTGTCAATTGAAAAACAATTTTATCTTTGTCTCTCCTAAAAAGTTATTTGTAAATCAATAAAAAAAATTAAAAAGTGGCGTACGAAAATAATGACAAAAAGATGGAAAGTGTTTACAGTCAGCGTATCAGAGCAGGAAAGCGGCGGACTTATTTCTTTGACGTAAGAGAAACACGTGGTAATGATTATTATTTAACCATCACTGAAAGCAGAAAAAAATTTAATGAAGATGGCTACGACCGGCATAAAATTTTTCTGTACAAAGAAGATTTTAATAAATTTTTAAAAGGAATGACGGAGGCAATAGATTATGTAAAAACAGACCTCATGCCTGATTTTGATTTCGATGCTTTCAATCATGAGAATTCCGAGAATTATGAAGGTGGTTATGCTGAAAAAAAGGAATCTCCGAGAGAAGAAAAAGCCGGGCCGGCCGATTCTGATAAGAACGAGCCTGCTACAACAGCTTCCTCTGAAACAGTTGCCAACACTGAAAAGCCGGAAACGCAAACACCTGACGAACCTTCAAATCCTATACAGCACGAAGAAGTAGATAAATGGTAAAATGACTATTTCTGAAATAAGATCTTTATATGATCCCCGTGATGAGTTTGCGGGGATTTTTTTTAGAATAATCTCTTTGAAATTAAACCCGGAATGAAAGTAAAGGAATAGAGTTTACAACAAGATATTTTCAAGAAAAATCACTTTTCTATTTTTTTCAGTAAACCAATAAATACCACCATTTTAGTTTTTAGTACGACAGGGGATGGCCTGGTTAAGTTCCTTTACAAAAAATCTCTTTTTCTTTATTTGCTGTTAAGAAGGGGAGGAGTGTTCAGGCTTTTGGAACCATTTGGCATTTGCTCCGGTGGAATGATATTAATTGCTGCTACAGGCATATTTGCCGGAAAATCAGGAGCCAGGCAGCGCATTTTATCGACAGGTGATTCAAATACTTTTCCGTTTTCTGTTTTATATAAGAATTTATATTTTGGAAGATTCATTGCAGTTATATCCTGTCTGTTCAGAAGGAGTATCGAGTCGCGGTAAGCAGATACATTCCTTATTTTACCGTTAAATTGAGCGTTTGCTGAGACGCAAAAGAGAAATATTGATGCAGAAAATATCAATTGCTTCATGACTGAAAGGTTTAAAGAAGACAATTAAAAAATGAATGAACTACCAAAACTACTCATTTTATTTTGTTGATGATTCGGATATTTTATTAGAGAAACAACGATCCTATGCCAATTTGAAAACACAAATTGCCGATATTTATTTCTTTACTGAATAGTTCAAAAATTTAGTAATTTAATAATTAACGTCTCATTCATTCACCAGTTTCTTATACTCATTAATCAATCCGTTTGTTGAAGAATCATGGGAAGTCACTTTTTCATAGTTTTCCAATTCAGGTAAAATATTTTTTGCCAGTTTTTTTCCTAATTCCACACCCCATTGATCAAAACTATAAATATTCCAGATCACACCCTGAACAAAAATCTTGTGTTCGTACAAGGCGATCAATTCACCCAAAGTAAACGGGGTTATTTTGGTAATCAAAAATGAATTGGTTGGTCTGTTGCCATCAAATTCTTTGAACGGAATTAATTTTTCCGGAACTCCTTCTGCCTTTAATTCCTGTTTGGTTTTGCCATTCATCAAAGCTTCTGTTTGAGCAAAAAAATTGGACAATAAAATTTTGTGATGCTCACCCATTGGATTGTGGCTCAATGCGGGAGCAATAAAATCTGCCGGAATTAAAAGGGTACCCTGGTGCAGCAATTGATAAAAAGCATGTTGTCCATTTGTGCCGGGTTCGCCCCAGATCACGGGACCTGTATGATATGTTACCCGTTTTCCATTTCTATCCACATGCTTCCCGTTACTTTCCATATTCCCCTGTTGAAAATAGGCAGGAAACCGGTGCATGTATTGGTCATAGGGTAGGATCGCTTCGGTTTGTGCACCAAAAAAATTGATATACCAAAGGCTGATCAATCCCATCAAAACCGGAATGTTCTTTTCAAATGCTTTCTCCCTGAAATGCTTATCTGTCTGATAGGCGCCTTTTAATAATTCTTCAAAATTATCATAACCGATCGTCAGTGCTATTGATAAACCAATGGCGCTCCAAAGGCTGTAACGGCCGCCGACCCAATCCCAGAAAACAAACATATTTTGTTTATCAATCCCAAATTCCTCCACGCCTTTTTCATTGGTGCTCAATGCTACAAAATGCTTCGCAACATTCTTTTCGTCAATTGCAGATTGCAAAAACCAATCTCTTGCAGAGTGCGCATTCGTCATCGTTTCCTGTGTGGTAAAAGTTTTGGAAGCGATCAAAAAAAGCGTTTCATCAGGAGTGATTTTTTTCAAAACTTCTGCCAGGTCCGTTCCATCAATATTGCTTACAAAATATGGTTGGATGTCTTCTATCCAATACGGTTTTAATGCTTCTGTTACCATTACCGGTCCAAGATCACTGCCACCAATTCCGATGTTTACCACATACTTTATTTTCTTGCCTGAATAACCTTTCCATTCTCCTGAATGAATTTTCTGGCAAAAGTTTTTCATGTGTTCCCACTCTTTTTTCACCTCCGGCATTACGTCTTTTCCTTCAGAAAAAATGGGTTTGCCAGAGAAATTTCTGAGGGCAGTATGTAACACCGAACGTCCTTCTGTTTCGTTGATAAGTTCACCGGTAAACAAAGATTTAATCGCTTTTTGTAATTCGCATTCATACGCCAATTCAAGAAGTAATACTTTCGTTTCGTCGGTCACGATATTTTTAGAAAAGTCGCAAATGATATCGGTAACTGCGTAGGAATATTTTTTAAAACGTTTCTTGTCCTCCTGGAAAAGATCTTTCATTTGAACATGCTTCATCGCTTTGGAATGCTCCTGCAATTTTTTCCAGGCGGCGGTTTTTGTGGGATTTATTTTTGGAAACATTTTGTGAGATTTTATTTCTGATTATTGCGAAGTTAATATGATAGGTATTAGTTTTTTAAAAATTAAAAAACATTTTTTCTGTTTGATTTTTTCAAACATAATGCCAATCACAGCTTTAGTAACTTATGGATACAGGGAGTTTATAAAAATGAATGTCAGTCGGTAACAGATGGCAGCAACGCATTTTTCAACTCGCCCTGCGAAATAAAAAGTGTATCCTGCTGCCGCGACGACCAAACTTTTCCGGAAAAAGTAGCGTCAAAATGAGTGGTGGAAATTTTTGTGATTTTGAGCTGAAGTGTTGAACCATTTGTTATTGCTTCAGGTCCATCCGGTTGAATGCCATAGTTTCTGCCGTTCCAGTTATAAACCAAAACCGGCATGTCTAATGTCATACCTTCTGTGAGCGGATAATTCACAGAAGGAGAGGCGATATAACAGGCGTTATTGAACAATCCAAAAAAATATTGCTTCGTGGTTTTGTCGTAATGAAGAAATCCGCTTTCAAAATCATACGTTGAAAATAAAATGGTGTCTTTATTACTGATGAAACTTAAAGTAGTTTTTAGATCATCAGGATGATAAAAAGTCCAATCATTTGTGCCAACAAGTATTTTGAATCCATATTTTTTATCCGGACAACTTACAGCTGTAATTCTTACAGAATCAACGGTTCCCATTATTACCGGTAATGGTGCAAAGCCTGTAGAGTCAATATATGCGTTATAATTCCAAACGTTGATATAATTATTGTTCCCCCAACTTTGCAGGCTTTTATAACCGGCGGGAATATTTACAGGAACATCCTGTGTTTTTCCGTTTTGATAGATGGTAACTGTGACATGAATCGGCGCGTTGATAACCGTGTTATATCTCACTTCTAAATAACTGTGATAGAGAACATTCATCTGAATGATGTTGTTTCCCTGTTGAATTTTATTTGAAACGGTAGAAGGATCTTTTTTGCAAGCTGAAAAAAATACCGTGATGGAAAAAACGATAGCAATATTTTTCAAAAGTATTAAGTAGTTTTTCATAATAGCGTTAGATTTTAAAGAAAAATTTTTTGTAAAATTATACAAATAAATGACAAAGGCGTAACTGATTTATGATTCAAGAACAGTTAAAAACTTTCAGAAATATCATTTTTATGGAAAGATAATTGTGAGATAAACGTTCGTAAACAAAACATTTAAAATAATTTGGGCATTCATTTAAACGATTTTTTATGAAGCTTAAATTAATAAACCTCTTATTCATATTGATTATGGCCTCTGATTCAAAAGCACAAACAAATGACATTCCTTCTCAGAAAAACCCCAGCCCAGTGATAGCTGACGGCGCCACTTTGCAATTGATTTCAAATCAATTCAGTTTCACGGAAGGCCCGGCAACAGACAAGGAAGGAAATGTCTTTTTTACAGATCAGCCAAACAACAAGATCTGGAAGTATGATACCAATGGAAAGCTTTCTGTTTTTTTATCAGATGCCGGCCGTTCAAACGGAATGTTTTTTGATAAAAATGGAAATCTGATTAGTTGTGCAGATGAGCATGATCAATTATGGTCTATTTCTCCTGAAGGAAAAATAACCGTGTTGGTAAAAGGCTTTCATGGCCATCTTTTCAATGGGCCAAATGATGTCTTTGTTACTCCATCCGGCGCCATTTATTTTACAGATCCTTACTATCAGCGTTCTTACTGGACGAGAAAAGCGCCTGATTTGGACGGGCAGAAAGTTTATTTTTTAAAAGAAAAAAATGATGCAGTTATCGTAATCGATGATCTTAAAAAACCGAACGGAATCGTTGGTACTCCCGATGGTAAATATTTATACGTGGCAGATATCGAAGGCAATAAAACGTATAAATACACGATTGCTGAAGATGGAACGCTGAAACACCAGAAGGTCTTTACAGATCAGGGTTCCGACGGGATGACGATTGATAATGAGGGCAATATTTATCTTACCGGAAATGGTGTAACTGTATACAACAGCGATGGTAAGAAAATTGAACATATCGACGTTGCGGCCAAATGGACCGGCAATATTACCTTTTGGGGAAAAGAAAGGAATTATTTATTCATCACTGCTTCTGAAAATATCTACATGATAAAAATGAAGGTGAAAGGCGTTTATTAAAATTGGTTTAAATAGCAAAAATCTGTGTGTAATAAATCCGGCCATTGCGATCTTTTGCAACACCAATTCCTATGTATTTGAAACGGCCCAATAAATTCTGACGGTGTTCAGGAGAATTCTTCCACAACTCCACTACCTGCTTTGCAGAAGACGGTCCCAAAGCAACATTTTCTGCAAAGCTTGAAAGCTGTTTAATATCTTTTTTTGCCAATGCATCTCTTTTATAAAAGCCGGCATGTCCAAATGGTACGCGTCCTGAAGCCATATCCTCGCTGTGATGCAGGGCAATTTTATTTAGATCATCTCTCACGATCAGTGCATTCAAACCTTGCGATTTTCTAAATTGATTGGTTTGTTGCACAACATCCTGCACGAGGCCCGGATTAATTTCTTCTGTAAAAGAGGAAAGGAACTGAAAAAAGCAAAAGCAAATAATTGAAAGAAGAAAAAAGTTTTTTTTCATTGAAGTACAGATACAAATTAGAGTCAACTTTTATACCACTGTAAATACTGCTGGCTTGTTTTCTGAATGATTAACAATTTCTTATTTGATTTTTACAACCACTAGTTGCAAATATTTCTCTTTTAGTTCCATCGATTATTACGAGCGTTATTACTTATTTTCTTTTTTATTTGTATTTTTTCCAAAAAAAATATGCCGGGAAAGTTCAGTGACCCATTCTTTTTAAAATTATTTCTTTCAACATTTTTCTTTGTATTTGCCATAGATCTTTCTGCGCAAATGCCGGGCAATGGCCTTGATGTAAAGAACTATCGTTACAGCATTTTATTAAATGACAGCAACAATATCATCAAGGGAAATGCAGTGATGACAACAGGATTTACAAAGAATGAAAAGCTGGTAGTTTTTGACCTGGT
>JAICYZ010000145.1 GCA_025933935.1 Chitinophagaceae bacterium | reverse complement strand
GTCAATGGTTTTTGCAGGTATAAATGCTTATGCAATTTCATAGCATTAAGGCCTACAATTGCGTGATTATGATCAGGAATAGCCACAGAAACGGCATCAAAATTTTTATGCTCTTTATCAAACAATTCTCTCCAATCGTGATAAAACCCTGCACTTGGAAACTCCTTCCTGCGTGGGTCAGACATGCGGTCGTCCACATCGCAAAGAAATGCAATGACTGCATTTTTTTTCGGTGCAAAAGCATAGTGCTCAATATCATTTTGTGCTTCACCACCACATCCGACACAGGCGATATATAATTTATCACTTGGAGCTACATGCTTTTTACCTCCTAAAACATGACTGGGTACAATAGAAAATACTGCTGCAGTTAAAGCCGAATCTTTTATAAAGTCGCGCCTGCCAATCAATTTTTTCATAACTATTTAAAATTTTATTTATTTGTAAAGAACGGGGTTAAGTTAACCCAGGTAGCTTAAAAGGTGGCATAATAAAACTTATTTAGCTGGGAGGACCAAATCTAAATGTCTTTATTTTGATATTTCGGAACCACAATTTACCATCCTCTGTACCCTGCAAAGAAATATGGCCCTTCCTGAATGTTCCAAAATCCGGCCATTGATGAAACTTAGTTCGTGAGATAATTTTCCGCCAGTTGTTATCCCAAAATTGCGTATCAACTACTTTATGCCCGTTCTGAAAAAATTGTACATGGCCATTGTCAGCAATAATTTCATATTGGTTCCATTGAGGAGCCGGGTTTACCCATTCGGTATCTGCAGGAGCGAGGTCATAAAGTGCGCCTGCACGATGCATATTGATACGACTATCACTAATTTCACTATGGTTGGAAGTATAAAGGCACGACAAATCAGTAATCTGCATTTCCGGCCCCGTTTCATAAGTAGTTTTATACTGGGGAGATTCGTTTACATAAAACATAACGCCACTGTTTGCACAGGGTTCCATTTTCCACTCTAATTTAAGATCGAAATTTTCATATTCAAGATCAGTTACCAGGTCGGCGAAATCCTTTTCAACTGATTTCGGATTTTTATTCAGAAAGATCATTCCATTCTGCACCTGCCATGCTTTTCCGGGTTCGTTTTCCTGGAAAGAATGCCAGCCTTTTAAATCTTTTCCATTAAATAAAAGTTGCCATCCGTCTGATTTTTCTTTTGCAGTAAGTGTGTTCGGTGCCTGGCAAAAGGAAAAAAGAGGCATAAGACCAAGGAGTAATAAGGAAAATGAGATTTTGGAAATCATGGATTGATATTTCCATCTAAGGTACTTACTTGCTGTTAAAATTTTTTTATTTTTTTTAACAAATGTGGAGGAGTTGGCTTCCGAATGACAGATAGCTGCTTGTTATTAACAAGCTATCTTCTTTTACTCAAAAAAGTATTTTAAACGGATTTATGACGGTTGTTATTCGCTTCCTGGGAGCGAACAACGACCGAATAACGACCGAATAACAACCGAATAAGAAGCGAATCATAGCAGGATGTCTTATACTGAAAAAACTTTACAGGTTAGGGTGATAATACTGCATGGACTTTACAGTGTTTGCAATAATACTGGATAGGCTTTACAGATTCGATGTTTATGAAACCTTGACGTAGCGATCGACTTTCAACTTCACCTGTCAAATATTTTTTTCCTTCGTTGTAACAATTCTCATCAACTTGCGACTTATCATATAAAATAATCACCTTGCTAAAGCTGGAAGCGGAAAAAGAGTTTATAAAGCACATAAGCCAACATGAGTTGATGCTTTACAAAGTGTGCCGTGTTTACGCTTACAACGATGCCGACAGGCAGGATCTTTTCCAGGAAATTGTCATCCAGCTTTGGAAAGCCTATCCGAAATTCAACGGCGATTCGAAGATAAGCACATGGCTTTACCGGGTGGCTCTTAATACGGCCATTTCCGGACTAAGGAAGAAAAAAAACCTGATCCGGTCATATGAGCCTGCGTCGATGCCGGAACCAGCAGGAGAGCATGATCCGCAATATTCTGAAGAGGAAAGATTGCAGCAGCTTTACTATGCGATTGAACAATTAAATGCAGTGGAAAAAGCGATCGTAATGTTATACATGGAAGACCGAAGCTATGAGGAAATGGAGGATATATTGGGTCTCAGCCAGGGAAACCTCAGAGTGAAAATGAACCGGATCAAAGAAAAATTGCGTCAGCTTACAAAAAATTATTAACCATGGAACTCGATGATCTTAAACAAACATGGAATCAAAACCAGTCAACAAAACCTTTAAATACTGATATTATGGAACTGATACAACACAAAAGCTATGGCCCTTTGGCAGCTTTAAAGAAAGCGTTTAGAAAACAAATTGTTTTAATGGCCATCATTCCGGCATACTTTATAATCCTGAATGTTGATAATCCCGACGCTTTATTGAACAACGTAATTCTATGGAGTTACATCGCTTTTTGTCTCGGCGTAATTATTTTTTCTTATTACAATTACCGCATTGTCAATAAAATGGAAGGCATGGACCATATGGTGAAAGTGAACCTGGAACAACAGGTAGATTTATTGGAGAAAAGGATGAAATGGAAGAAAACGGCGTTAATGTTCGCACTTATATTCTTTATCCTGTTGATTGAAATAGTGCCATATTTTCAACATTACCGAATGCTTGATAAATGGCATTCTCTTCCTGCAGCAATAAGGTATCTTGTATATGCCGGATTATTTGTGCTGCAATATTTTGCCAATACATTCGTGAATGAAAGACGATATGGAAGGCATTTGAAATATTTAAAAGAACTGGTGAAGGAAATGCAATGAAGACTTAGAAGGGTTAATCATAGTCAGCATATTAGCACTTTGAAATCATCAATAAAATTCTCTTACTCTTCTTTGAGCAAGAGTAGCCGATACCCCTTGTTTAGATTGCCAGTAAACAAACAAATATTTACTTTTTGTATTTCTCCTTTCTGCTTGTTTAGAATAACGATGCCATAAGCATCCCGCTCATCACCATTGTTTTGCATTACAAACTGCTAAATTATTTCTCGATTCTCCTCTTTATTGAATAAAAATAATATCAATATAGTATTAGTAATTAATACAGCGTTTCATCGTGTAAATCCTTTTAAAATCTACCTATATTCTTCATAAATTATTTGACTGAATGTAAAAAAACACATCGAAAAGATAAAAGAGTATTAAATTTATGTGATAAATTGAAATAGCTTTGGATTCTAAAGATTGTTCGCATGAGCAAATGATTTCAGGATAAGTTGCTAATTTGGAATTAGTGGTGTTTTTTCTGCTACACGATTGTTTACCAGGAATAAATGGCAGCCGGGTTTGTTAATGACGAAAATTTATTGCAAACCTGTAACATGTTTATTAATAAGATCACAACAAAGTAATTATTTGGAATATTAAATGAAAACAAAAAAATCTTTTCGAAATAATAATTGCAATCGATTACATTTATGAAAAAATTGCTACTTTAGGTGTGTCAATTATTTTGAAATGATAGTTGCACGAAAAGATAGACCTGAGAAATGATGAGAACCTTAATGACGACTGTTTCCAGATGATAAATGTTTAACGATGTATTGTTGTTTTTTTTGAAAAATGGTGATTTAAAAAAATAAAATGGGAACCATCAATTCAGAAGACTGGTAAACCTTAAACAAATTTTGGGCTTTGAACGAAACTGGTGGGCAAACCAGTCCTTATGAAATAAAAATCGACAATCAGATTTTAATAAAATATTCATTTGTATAATTTTCTAAATCTTTAAATCAAAACTTCTATTATGAAGAAATATTTCAATAAAAAGCTGCTAATACTCACTATTAGTATTTTTTCTTTTACAACACTGTTTGCCCAGAGTAGAACAATTTCAGGATTGGTCACCGATGAGGATGGAAGTCCATTAGTCGGCGCGACGGTAACGGTAAAAAATACGAACATTTCTGTTGCAACGGATGGCCAGGGTAAGTTTTCCCTGAGCGTTCCACGAGACAACAACGGATTAGTTGTTTCCTTTGTTGGCATGGAAACGCAACAAATAACTATTGGCGCCAGGAGCGTTTTTAACGTGAAGTTGCGATCAGGTAATAATAGCTTAAGTGACGTAGTAGTGGTAGGGTATGGAAAAATGAAGAAGTCGGATATGAGTAGTGCCGTTGAAACTATTTCTTCAAAAGATCTGAATAAGACTGTAAACGTTACGCTTGATGACGCGCTGCAGGGAAAGGCAGCGAATGTGTATGTTTCAAGTCCAAGCGGCGCCCCAGGATCTGGCTCTACGGTTATCATCAGGGGTATTAGTACCATAACTGGTAATTACCAACCTTTATATGTAATAGATGGCGTACAGATAAGGCCCGATGTTCCGACAGGCGGTCAGTATAATGTAGCCAGCGGTGAATCCAACCAGCTTGCAGGAATCAATCCGGACGATATAGCTGATATAAGTATCCTCAAAGGACCCGCCGCTACTTCTATTTATGGTGCTGCCGGCGCTAATGGGGTCGTAATGATCACAACCAAACAAGGTAAAGCAGGGAATACAAAAGTTAATTTTTCTACCTCACAAACCTTTCAGGAACGTCCAAAAGAATTGCCGGTAATGAACCTGCAACAATATGCGATATATGTTGGCAAACTGCAAAAATACGGCTTGGTTGGTGTAGAACCTCCTGAGTTGGGAGATCCCACCTTGCTCGGCGGTGGAACTGACTGGCAAAAGGCTTTATTCAACCCAACTTTAATGCAAAAATATTCGCTTTCATTAAGTGGGGGCAACGAAAAAACTAATTTTTATTTATCGGGCGATTATCTGACACAGGATGGGGTAGCAGCTGGTTCAGGTTTCAAAAGAGGATCAATCAGATTAAATCTTGCCAATCAGGCTACAAAGTGGCTGAAATTTGGAACCAACCTCAGTGCTTTTGGTACTAATGAGAAAGTAAACACTTTCCAGGGCCGGATTGTTAACCTAGCCTTATCGCAAAACCCGACGATTCCTGTAAAAAATCCTGATGGTTCTTTTGGCGGACCGGCAAATGCAGCACAGGCACAATACGCCGTCACAAATCCGGTAGCCATTGCTGATCTCAATAATAATTATAATACTTCATTTGGCCTGATTGGTGGCTTAAATATGGATGTCTCACCTATTAAAGGTTTAGTGTGGCATACTGAATTGAATGGGAATTATACTTTTAATAATAATTTTCAATTCAATCCTTTTTACACACTCGGTAAATATTATCAAAGCGCGCCCACATCCGGAAGCCGCGCCAGCAGTAATAATTATTGGCTTTCTTTCAACACAAGAGTACAGTATGATTTTAATATTGAGAAGCATAAAATTTCTGTAATGGCGGGGCATGAAGCAACCTATTATGCTTACCAGGGATTAAGCGCTTCCGGCAAAAATTATTCAACCACTTCTGTTCAGGAGCTTAGTGTAGCAGATCCTTTATCCAGTCCGGGAACAAGCTATAGAGGTGATGGTGCCGGAGAATCTTATTTTGGCAGGCTCAACTATACCTATAATGATAAATATATAGCGCAGTTTGTAATAAGAAGAGATGGTAGTTCCAATTTTGGACAAAACAACCGTTGGGGAACGTTTCCAGCTGTATCAGTTGCCTGGAAAGTATCTGATGAAAAATTTATGCGGAATATCACGTTTATCAACGACCTGAAGCTAAGAGCTGAATATGGTATATCCGGAAATGCAAGCCAGGGAGGTGCAATTTATTCCAATTTATATGCTAGTCCCACACCATGGGGTACAGGATTTCTCCCTAGCAACTTTCCAAATCCTGATCTGAAATGGGAACAGGACAAATCGAAAAATCTCGGACTTGACCTTCACATGTTTAATTCCCGGATAGAAGTAATAGCGGATGCTTATTTAAAACAAATATCCAATCTAATACTGCCGGCAACTGGTCCCGAGTTTATGGGTGGTTACGTTAGCGGTGGCTATGGCGGCCAGATAACTTGGCCGCAGGCTAATTATGGAAACATGGAGAACAGGGGTATAGGTGTAACCGTAAACACGGTAAATATTTCACATAAAGACTTTCAATGGAGAACCGGAGTCAATTTCTCCATCGATAAAAATAAGGTGTTAAAGGTTGTTAGTCCGATAAATATTCAATATTATGATCAGACGAATAACAGGCAGGCTCAATTTCTCACTGAGGAGGGGCAACCTATTAGTATGATCACCGGTTATGTTGCAGAAGGGCTTTTCCAGAATTATAAAGACATTACAGGCCATGCGATACAAACAGGCAGTGCCGGAAGCCAGCTGATTGTAAATCCTACAAGTGGTTCCTGGGTTGGGGACATCAAATATAAAGACATAAATGGTGATGGCTTTATAGATCAGAATGACAGAACTATTATTGGCAACCCATGGCCTAAGTTTACCTATAATTTTACAAATACATTTAGTTATAAGGGATTTGAACTCAATTTGTTTTTCACCGGCGTTTATGGCAATCAGATATTGAATCTTACAAGATATCAATATGAAACAATGCCACAAGGCACTGGTCCTTATAATAACCATTTCCAGGGAGCTACCAATTTTGCTCAACCAAGCAGTGTTAACCCTGCAGATGCCGAAACAGCAGTACTGACCAATCCCGGTTTTAATATACCGAATGCTTTTGTTGATGCCAATGGTAACAACAGGATTTCTCAGTGGAATGTTGAAAATGGATCTTATCTAAAACTGAAAAATGCCCGCATAAGCTATAGAGTTCCTGAAAAATATCTTTCCAAAACTCATATTTTAAGAGGTGTTTTGGCCACGTTCCAGGTTCAAAATGCCTTCACGATTACAAAATATACAGGATATGACCCTGAAGTAGGCATGTATAATTACGGAGGCCTTAACCTGGCAGGGATGGATGAAGGAAGATACCCTCCTTCAAGATCCTATACGATTGGCCTTGCTTTGGATTTCTGATAAAATTATTTATAAAAAAAATTCTAATAATGAGAAAAAATATAACCACCATAACAATATTAATGCTTGGGATGTTAGTTATGCAATCGTGCAAGAAAGACTATTTGAACCGGCCGCCCCTGGCTTCACCCACAGCCGGTACCTTTTATCGAACTGATGCAGATATTTTGAATGGTACCGGCCCGCTGTACAACGTGGCGTGGGGAGGGTATAATGGAACTTCATTACAATATATTGGAGATATCATGGGGGGTAACAGCAGCACAGATAATTATAACGGAAGGGGATCCTATCTTAGCTTTACGGTTACTTCCAGTGATCCGAGCGGCGCATTGCAAAGTGCTTACCAATCACTTTGGTCTGTGGTTGCTAATGCCAACGTGGTAGCCTATAATATAAAAAATGCAGCCCCCGGTGCCAGCGAATCGGCAAAAAACTCCGGACTTGCTGAGTGTTATTTCATACGTGCTGCAGCTTACTATTACCTGGCGTTAGATTGGGGAGCGGTTCCTATTATTTATAACAACACTCAGCAGTTAGGTGATACCTCTATCCGCAGGAATGACCTGGCGGATGTTTGGAAATTTATTATTTCTGATCTTAGCTGGTCTATGAACCATCTGAATGCCACACCACTTCAACCTGGTCGTATTACCAAATGGAGCGCAGAAGGGATGTTGGGCAGGGCTTACCTGGTAAGATCAGGTCTGGGGCAGTCTGGTGGCCAACGGAAGCAGTCAGATCTTGATAGCGCCAAGTATTATTTAGGGGATGTTTGCAATAATAGCGGACTAACATTAGATCCAAGTTATTACGATCTTTTCACAAGTTCAGTTTTTAGTGGTACTAAGGTACCTGCGGAATGCCTGTTTGGGCTGCTTTGGGTACCTACTGGTAACTGGCAAGCGCAAAACCACATGCAAGCTAATCTGGCCTATGATTCAAAAATTACTCAAACCGGTGATGGTTGGGGTGGTGCTTTTGGTGCTTCTCCGAGTTTAATGCAATATTATATTGATCCGGCAAACGCAGATGATTCTGTACGCAGAAAGGCAACATTATTTATGCCGAATTCATTTTACCCTGATATAAATACTGCCAACGGTGGTTGGTGGGTAGATACTGCCTTGTTCAATACTGCCACAAACTCGGTGACCGGCCTTCACATAACTTCTCCGGTAACCTCAGGTTCCTATTACGGCAATAATCATCCCTACGTGAAAAAGTATGTAATTGGTTCTCCTGCTGATAATGGTGGGCTTGGTAGTTCCCAAAATGAAAATATCAACACATACATTTTCCGTCTTGCCGAAGTTTACCTGGATTACTCAGACGCTATTCTGGGAAATAGTACATCTACCTCTGATGCAGAAGCGTTGAAATATTATAATGCCGTAAGAATTCGTGCGGGAATTACCCCGAGAACTTCAGTCACCTATGCTGATCTCATGTTGGAAAGAAAGATCGAGTTCGCTTTTGAAGGAAAAGCGTGGTATGATTGGAAGACGTGGTATTATTTCGATCCCACTGCTGCGATGCAATATTTCAATACTCAGAACAGAGGTGTATTTAATCTGACCTACAATGGAGGAAATTCGTTTGTTACTTATCTCAACGATGCAAACAATCCTGCTACAGTAGGGCCCCGCTATTATACCATCACACCTGCAACTGCGGATCTTCCTTATCCGGAAGTTGAATTGCTGGTAGCGCATAACTTAACCTTGTCGCCTGTCCCTTTTGACTTTAGTAAATTAAATTATTGAGAACGATCTTAAATAAAATTTTATGAGAAAATTATTAGTTTTTTCAATTCTTGCAGTAACAGTTTTATTTTCCTGTAAAAAAAATGACGGAGGTTCTGGAAATCCAATGATAACGCAAGTAAGAGTGGTAGATTCTACTAAACGGGACAGTACGTTTACAAAGGCTATACCAGGCACATTAATAGTAATTCAGGGAAGCAATCTCGGTGGCCTGCGACAAGTGGTATTTAATGATACAGCAGCGTATTTTAATCCTGCCTATGCTACTGATAAAAATATCATTGTTACCATTCCTGCAACAGCTCAAACAACTGCCACTGACCCTAACGTGCCCAGTGTTATTAAGGTAGTTACCAGTCATGGAACAGCTACCTATTCTTTTCAGTTATATCTGCCTCCACCGGTAATAAATTCTATTACTTTTGATAACACCGGATCAGTTGTGTATATTAATGGCTCTAATTTCCAAGGATTGAAAAAAATAACCTTTCCTGTATCTGGAAGTGATACCGCTCTTTCTTATACTGTAAATAAAACGTTTACACAAATAGCGGCTGAAATTCCACCAGGAAGCCCTTTTAAAGATTCTCTTCGTGTTTATTGCACCTTTGGAACCGGCGCTTTCTCTTATCCCCCTCCAATGACGATTACTTCAGTTTCCAATGAAAATGCCGCAGGTGGTAATATCATAACTGTAAACGGAACTAACTTTGTCGGTATTGATCAGGTCATTTTTCCCGGAAATATTCCTGGAACCAATTTGCAAGTTAATAGTGTAACTCAGTTGACTGTCCAGGTACCTTCAGGCATTACTACCTCTGACTCACTTAGACTATCATCTAGCGTATTAGGACATGCGACCTCACCTCAGCTTTATGCCTCTTATATTACACATCCTTCTCCAGGCTACCTCAGTAATTTCGATGACCAGTGGGCAACCGATAATACTGGCTTTGTGGGTTGGACAGGTGGCTATGCGGATGCTGCGGCGACAGCTACTAATTATCCCGGTGGAACGGGCGGTTCCGCTATATTACTACAGTCAAGTCCGATGTCTGCAAATGCAGGCCCTACTTCACAGGGAAATCCAGGACTTCTGCAACTGAATGATGTTCCCTGGGTT
>JAICYZ010000025.1 GCA_025933935.1 Chitinophagaceae bacterium | reverse complement strand
TCTTCCTTGAATATTAAATATTGAAAATTGCGTATTGAAAATTAAAAAATTGATTTATTTCTTCGTTCACTGAATTCCAACTTCAATTCGTCAAATAAGGCAAAATATCTTTAATCGTTACGGGCACCTGTTTATCATCAATTTCGAACACGACACAATATCCATTTGCACCGCCGGCTTTTAGTAAGCCATTGACCAATTTTTGCTGGTCACTTTCCAATCTTTTGCCATCCCATATTTCTTTTGTGCAAAGACAGCCTTGTGTTGGGGTTAATGGATAAAACGGTTTTCCGGAATAATAATTTGGATCAATCGTTGTGCCATGAGCAATTATTTCACTTCTACCCGCAATACCTGAATAGTAGGAACCGTACAAAGGCAAATAATTCTGAAGTTTTTTCGGAATTAATTTTTGATACCAATCAATTGTCCAGGTAGAATCTAAAATGGTAGAATCATCAAAAAACTTTTGAATGCTTAGTTCTACCGGCATTCCCATTTGCACATTCGCTGTCGGACCAATAAAGTTGCTCATTGAAACGCCAAAACCGTACATTTTAAAAATCCCTTGCGGGGTATTTCCGTTTCGCAAATACCCGGGAAGATTGCTGATACTGCGTGCCAATTGAGGAATATGAAAAAGATTTCCGGATGAATCTTTTACAAAATTTCCATCCGCATTTCTGATCAAAACCATTCCGGGATAATCCCGGTTTTTTCTCTGGAAACTATACATGACGATCTGATGGGGGAGAAAATTTTTATTCAAAACTTCTTTTAAGACCTCATGAACCGATTGGGTATTTACTTCTGTAGATGCAAGCCTTGTACTTAACATAAAAAGCACCGGATTTTTATATGCGGAATCGGTAAACTTTTCGAGCAATTCTTTTGAAAGTACCTTTTTTTCAACATCCGATTTTTTGTGTTGCAATAAATATTCAGCACATATCGCAAATATTTTTGGATCCGTTGTTTCTTCTAATAGAACATTTGTCTGCATTATAAATTTGCCGGGATAATTGGTGTAAGCAAGTTCCATCAAAGCTCTTTGAAAAGGAATGCTTCTGACTCCGATGCTGTCGAATGCGTCATGAACTTTACTTTCAACAAACGCCGAATGGTAATTCATTACTTCAATCGCATCAAAAGCATCCTGCCAGTTTTCTTCGGTCGAATCTGTGAGAGGCAATGATAAATTTTTTGTGATCGAGTTTTTAATCAGTCGTTCATTCATTTTTGTACGTGCCGCTTCAGTCGTATAAGATGTGTACAGCGGCACATCATATTGGGCAAACGATTGTTGAATAAAAACAAACAGAATGAAAAAAACGATTGAAAATTTACGAAACACCTTAAAAATTTTTAGGCTGAAAAGTTAAGAAAAGAAAATGTAAGGCCAAAGTGAAAGTAGGTTTTGGAATAAAAACTTATCTTTATAAAAAGCAAAATCATGTTAACCGTTTCTATTCCTGATGAAATTGATAAGGAATTATCATCCGTTACAACAGATAAAAAAGAATTTATAATTTCAGCCATCAAGCAAAAAATCATTATTGAAAAAAGAACCGTTAATATCCAAAAATTGGAAGCTGAGTATGCCGATAGTATAAAGGAAAATAACGAAATCATGAAAGATTTTACTCATGCAGATAAAGAAAACTGGAATGATTATTAGAAGGGGAAGTATCTATTTTGCAAGACTTGATCCTACAGAAGATAGCGAAATAAATAAAACACGACCAGTTTTGGTTATCTCTAACGACATTAACAACCAATTTTCAAACACAATTACCATAATTCCACTTACATCTAATACAAAAGTAATCCGTTCTTTTGAAGTTTTTATTCCTTCAGGCGAAGCAAATCTGCCAAAAGATTCAAAAATAAAATGTGACCAGATCAGAACAATTGACATTTCCCGGATTGCAAACAAAATTGGAGATCTTTCTTCCGGATTTCTGATGCAATAGAAATAGCGATAAGGATACATTTGGCACTATAACGAGCATTTTCTTTACTTTTCTTTTGCTTTTTCAATTCGTAAATTGCATTCCCCGAATTATGCCTTTCAAATTAAATTCTTCATATGAACCGGCCGGCGATCAGCCACAGGCAATTGCACAACTGACTCAAGGAGTTCTGGAAGGCGAGAAATACCAGACTTTGCTGGGAGTAACAGGCAGTGGAAAGACTTTTACCATGGCAAATGTCATTCAAAACGTGCAGCGGCCAACATTGGTGCTTACCCACAACAAAACGCTTGTAGCCCAGTTGTATGGCGAATTCCGGCAGTTTTTTCCTGATAATTCAGTCGGTTATTTTGTTTCGTATTATGATTATTACCAGCCGGAAGCTTATATGCCGGTAAGCGATACTTATATCGAAAAAGATTTGAGCATAAATGAAGAATTGGATAAATTAAGGCTTGCAGCTACTTCGCAATTACTTACCGGGAGGAGAGATATTATTGTTGTCGCAAGCGTGAGTTGTATTTATGGAATTGGCAATCCAAAAGATTTTGCTGAAGGCGTGGTCCGAATCGAAGAAGGTCAAGTGATGAGCCGCCAGGGATTTTTACATTCATTGGTAAACAGTCTTTATTCAAGAACTCAGGGCGATTTTGCAAGAGGAACGTTCCGTGTAAAAGGAGATACCGTTGATATCAATCTCCCCTACATGGATAATGGATACCGGATCACTTTTTTTGGCGATGAAATTGAAAGTATAGAAACGCTTGAATTAAGTAGCGGAAAAAGAATTTCCAAAGTTGAAAACGCCGCGATTTTTCCTGCTAATTTATACATTGCCCCGAAAGATAAACTACAACAAATTTTGTATGAAATTCAGGATGAAGCAGCACGGCAAACAGAATATTTTAAAGAAACAGGAAAATATATTGAGGCGCAACGAATTTCAGAAAGAGTGAATTATGACGTGGAAATGATTCGGGAATTGGGTTATTGCAATGGCGTTGAAAATTATTCCCGGTTTTTTGACAGAAGAGAACCCGGGACCCGCCCGTTTTGCCTGCTCGATTATTTTCCCAACGATTTTTTGTGCATTATTGATGAAAGTCATCAAACGATTCCCCAGGTGAGCGGAATGTATGGTGGTGATCGGTCACGTAAATTGATATTGGTGGATTACGGATTTCGTTTACCCTCAGCGTTGGACAATCGCCCGTTGAATTTTAATGAATTTGAATCCATGCTGAATCAAACAATATTTGTTAGCGCGACTCCCGGAGATTTTGAATTGGAAAAAACGGGAGGTATTGTGGTAGAACAAGTTGTAAGACCGACGGGTTTATTAGATCCTCCGATAGAAATTCGTCCGTCAATAAATCAAATTGATGATCTGTTAGATGAAATTGATAAAAGAGTTTCTAAAGGCGATCGGGTTTTGGTTACGACATTAACGAAACGAATGGCAGAAGAAATGGATAAATATCTTCATCGCATCAATATAAAATCAAAATATATACACAGCGAAGTGCATACTTTAGACCGTATAGAGATTTTGCGTGAATTGCGTCTTGGAGAAATTGATGTTTTGGTGGGTGTAAACTTATTGCGTGAAGGTTTGGATCTTCCTGAGGTTTCGCTCGTTGCGATTCTGGATGCGGATAAGGAAGGCTTTTTACGAAATGAACGGTCGCTTACGCAAACAGCGGGAAGGGCCGCCCGAAATGTAGAAGGACTGGTGATTTTTTACGCTGATAAGATGACAGAAAGCATGCAAAAAACAATTGATGAAACCAACCGTCGCCGGGAAAAACAGATCCAATACAATATTGAGCATAACATAACACCGACAACCGTTTCTAAATCCATCGATCAGATTATGGGACAAACTTCTGTTCTCGATATTAAAGGAACAACTGCCGCTCCTTATGCCATTGATGAGTCAACGAATATGATTGCCGCCGAAGATCAGGTAGAATACAAAACGATTCCGAAAATGCAAAAAGCGATTTCCCAGATAAAAAAAATGATGGAGAAAGCAGCAAAAGATATGGATTTTATGGAAGCTGCCAGACTAAGAGATGAAATGTTCAGAATGGAGAAAGAATTGGATGAGATGAAGGGCACGTAGTACCTATTATTTATTGCCCCAGCGTAGATATTAACTGGAAATAACAAAAAAGCCACTTCATCAGTGGCTTTTTTCTTTTGATTGTTTTCAATTAAGGATTATTTACTTTGGTACCGCTATTATTTAAAATTTCAGTAGTCATTGTTCCTCCCTGCAAATACCTCACAACATACTGATATTCCTGTGGAGTTGACATATTATTCGTATTCTGCCCCATTGGAGTATTTGTATTGACGGTTGTATTAGTTGTAGCTGTTGCATTTTGATTTGTTGAATCGGTAGTGCTTGCTGTATTCATGGTCGTTGTGGTTGTATTCGCTGTCATTGTTGTAGAATTCTGATTCATGGTATTTGCAGTCATGCTCGAATCCATCGGTGCTTTTACTGCGGTAATATCATAAATGTAAGCGCCTTCATGTTCTTGTTTTACTTCAGATACGATATTATCGGGAACATAAGTTTCCAAAACGGGCAGAGCCGCATAATTTGCCTGACCTGGAGTATTTGATGTCATTGCCATAGAAGAACTATCCATTCTGTTATTCATGGAATTCATATTCGAATTCATATTGGAATTGTTCGAATTCATATTCGAATTAGTATTAGAGTTCATATTCGAATTAGTATTAGAATTCATGTTTGAATTAGTCGAATTCATATTTGCAGAACTATCAGTTGCATTATTATTCGTTGGCGTCGTTGTCTGAGGAGTTACTGTAGTTGGATTTGTATTATTAGTATTGTTTGTACTATCTACCTGGGCAAATAATGAAAAACAGGTAAAAGTGCAGATTAAAGACATTAATAACGTTTTCATAAAATAATTTTTTAGGGTTTATGTTGTTGTTTAATAATCTTAGATTAAAACAATTCCTATGCCGTTCTTTTTATTTCATCAAGCTTAATATGTCGCTGAAAGGTAAATATAGATAGGGTTTCAGCCGATTCTTTATATGAAGATTAAATGCAGGTGTTTATTTGTTAAGAAAAAATGTAGAATAAATTGCTGCACTTAGAAAATGAATAGATGCTTCTTTCTCAGTAAACGAATAAATAGAACGAATTACTTATTTTTAAAAAACGACCAGGTAAATAAAGCAGGATCGCCTTCAATTATTAACCAGATGGAAATTTTTTTAAAGCTGTTAAAATGACACTGGTATTGCAATAAAAAAGGAAGCCAGTGGCTTCCTTTTTCTGTAAAATACTATCAAACCAAATTAATAACTCCAAAGGTTTTGCTCGTAATCAAATATTTCATTTTGAATTTTATCTCCCTGCAATAATTGGAGAATTGAACTTTGCTTTAATCCCGTTTGCGCGTTTAAGAACTGATCAAAAGGATTGTTCAGCGTGCTTTTTATAATTCTACCATGAAACATTCTTGACTCAAAAAGATCTTCCCACGTCATTCTTGCACCATAATTTTTTCCGTTATAAACATAGTATTTGGCAAATATGGGCCGCATATCGGGGTAGTAAACCCAGAAAAGAGGTGTATCTCCCAGATCAACTCCCGAAGAAGTGATCACACGTTTTATCGGCGCTATTCCTAAAATTCTCCAGAATAAACGTGAACTTTGTTTATCAAAGATTACTTCTTCTTTGATCTGGAATTTATAAAACGAGTCGAGGTTTACTTCCTGCATGGTTTCTTTATTTCCAACTACATTTCCCAAAGAATCATAAATAGGAACTGAAACACTTCCTCCTGAAACTGCTTTTGCAACTTCAGCTTTTGTTAAGGGCGTAGTAAACCGGTCATCAACGGCGCTGAATGCGGTAACACCGCCATTGTCGGGGCCATCCTGTATTGCTTTAAAAAGAATAGAAATGAATCGTTGATTGCCATTATCTTCATTAGCAGAATAGCGGAAAGGAAGATTTATCTTTTCACGGGTATCGATCTCACGCCAAATCCTTTCATCGTATGCAGCATCTTCCTGCCTCAAAACCTGGTATGGAAGGGGAACTCTTTCTGTAACAAGGCCATTATGAACATCAAGCGCAGTTTCCGGCCTCAGCGATGGTTTCACGGCAGTAATCGGCAGGCTATCATTAACCGGAGCAGGGGCCTGAACGATTGCAGTGTCAGTGGCAGCAGGATTGATATTTGCATTTGTTTTTGCTGCTGTCGTTTTCTTTGCCGTTGTTCGCTTTTTTGCTGTTCTCTTCCTCGCCTGGGCATCAGCCGTATTAGACAATACTCCTAACGCAAGTATCACCACCAGGCATTTCATCATCATTGTTTTCATAGCCTTTATTTTTATTCTTTTAAATTAATACAAAATAAATCCCGGACCCGGAATGCTCCTCACAATTCCATCGGGGCCTTGTACTTTTACATTGTCGAAAGTTACGGAAGTTCCAGGAATGCATTTAGATAATTGACCTTTTATTCCTTCGAGGCTTCCTCCATGAATCTCCGCTGGTTGTACCGTACTGAAATTAGCACCGGAAAAATAAATGGTGGCGCTTACAATATTAAAATGTGCGTCAAAATCAAAATTTTCCAGTTCAGCACGTGCAAAGTTCTGATTCTTAAATATGACTGATTGTACTCTTCCACCACTGCTTGGACCAACTTTAACAATCGGATCTGGAATCCTTTTTACCCTAAAATCATAAGTGCTTGCTTTACCATCTGCATTTACGGTGATAGAAGCTTTGCCTACTGAATTCACTTTAACGATGTATTTTCCTGGTCCACCTGACGGGGTTAATGAACCACCAGCCATTGAAACATGTGTTTTATCCCAACCTGTTCCGGATGAAATCGTCACCGGGTTGGGCACACCAATATAAAACACATTCATTTTATCCAACATTACTGCTGCGCCCCCTGGAGTTCCTACTGTGTACGTAACCGTTTGATGAATCGGCACTTTTACGCCATTTTCATTGGTAAATGAACCATTTATCTGAATTGTATGATCACCTGCACCACCTACAGTGGTAGTGTAAGAGCCTTGTCCATTTACAAGATTTACCGGAGAACCATTAATAGAAATATCACTTTTTACACTTGAGCTATAAGCGCCTACCCCAGCTGTCACTGTTAGTTGCTGGCCTGGCATTAAATAATTAGAGCTTTGACCAACTAAAACGCCTACTTTATCCATGTGCACTTCTACTGCGCCAATTTGGGAATGGCAATACGTAACAATCATGTTTTCAGCATTCTTGATATTATTTTGAAACTTGCTCAGCATCGTTAATGCGGCTACAGTCGGCGTCATGTGAAAAAAAGTCTGGGTAAAATCTTTCTGTTTTCCTTCCTGTGAAACCGGCGGAATTGTATTAACCGGAAAAGTACTTTCAAATTGTTGTTTGATAGCAGGATCAATTGCCAGCATCTGCTGTTTATATTGATCCAACCGGTCTTTTAGTTCTTTGCCTTTACCATGTGTTTCAAATAATCTTGTGGAAGCGTCGAGGTTATCTTCCCTGTAATCCTGTACGCTATCTTTAATTTTACTGTCCCATTTCATTCTGAGATCAGCCGCTTTTAATAACTGAGCTTTCAAATCATTAATATAATTATTCATGTCATCTGAAAGCTTTTTTGCCTGCATTGCTTTTGGTTCCCAAATCTTTGCCTTTTCAGCCGACTGGGGTTCATTTAATTTTTCTTCGAGTGATTTATATAAGGTGTTATTAGATGCAGTTATGTTATTATTGGAAGTTAATAAACTGTTGTTTACCACTTTAAATGCATTAATCACCTCATTAGATACATTCAAGGCGAGGATCGCCGTAAGTATCAGATACATTACGTTGATCATTTTTTGCCTTGGATCTCTGGGTAGTCCTGCCATGTTAATTTAATTTACTGTTAGTCTTTTAGAATTTTGGATTATTAATTTTTATTGTCTCCCCTGCATAGCACTGAGCATATTGCCGTAAACCTGGTTTAATTTTCCAAGATTTTCTGCAAGAGTTGAGATTTGTGCTTTTGTTGCCTGTGCATCATCTACTGTTGCCACCATTACTTCACTTGCTTTGGCCATTTTGCCATAGAAGCTGTTTAAAGTTTTCAAATGGTTATTGCTCTCATTCAATTCCAACTCATAAATGGTATTTAATGATCCAAGGTTCTTCGTAAGAATTTGTACCTGCTGATGGAATCCTTTTGCACTATCCGCTGCGCTGTTAAAGTTGCTCATCGTATTTGCAGAATTGGTATAAGCGTCTTTCATCAAACCAAGTGCATTTGTTGCCTCTTTTGTTTTAGCAGAAAAATCGCCGGTAGATTTCACCACGTCGCCTACTTCGCCAATTTGTGAGACAGTAACCCCGAGTTTCTGAAAGTTTTCTCCAAGCTTCTTCATATTAGCCGGAGTAATTTCAGCGTCTTTCATCATCTTTTCCATTGATTGCAAAGCCGGATTTCCTGTAACTGCTGCTACCTGCGGCGCATGAGGAGCAGTTTCATGCGGTTTTGGTTTTACCCATTCTATAACTGCATAAACAAGGAAGATACCGGTTTCTGTCCACATACCAACTGTCAGCATGGTATCAGCATAAGATTGGTGAGTTAATTTTGCCCATGCGGCGAAAATTACAACAGCGGCTCCGGCACTTACCAATACATCTATTAATGTTAGAAAATTTCTTTTGGGTTGTTGATTCATAATAGTTTGGGATTTTTTTGTTTTTTTATTTGTTTGTTGTTTTTACTTTAATGTTCTGCACAAAAAATGCCTATATTAATTAATTATATAATAAATTAATAAATACAGGCAGTAAGATGTTGAACTAAAATTTTTTCTATTTAATTTATTTTTATTTAGCGTTTATTTTTTCCCTTTTTTGCCTGTTGCTGGTGGCAAATCAATCACGGTACGGAAACCAATGTATGATTTGGCGGTATCCTGATATTCAAAAGTGCGGGTACTAACTCTTAAATAGTAGCCTACATCTTTCCAGCTTCCACCACGAATCACTTTACGTTTCATCCGCGGTGCATCCTGATCTTTTGCATTCCACCGAATATCCGGGTTCATATCATGTTGGAAATTATAACCACCTTCATAATATAGCGAAGAAGTCCATTCTGCTACGTTTCCAGCCATGCAGTATAATCCGAAATCATTTGGCCAGTAGGCATCTGCGCGAACGGTATAAAAACCGCCATCTTCAGGATAATTACCGCGGCCAGGTTTAAAGTTTGCCAGTAAACATCCTTTTTTATTTCTTAAATAAGGACCTCCCCATGGAAACGGCGACTGCGACCTTCCGCCCCTTGCTGCGTATTCCCATTGTGCTTCGGTAGGCAAACGGAAATTGGTTTCTGTAGCCCTGTTCTTACTTACTAAATAAGAATTTAAAGTATGTGTACGCCATTCGCAAAATGCAGTTGCCTGTTTCCAGTTTACGCCAACTACAGGATAATTTCCAAAAGCAGGGTGACTGTAATATTGTTTTGCCATTGGTTCATTATAAGAGTAAGCGAAATCTCTTACCCAAACCAAGGTATCCGGATAAATCGGAATATCCTTTTTGACAATGAAAGCGCTTCTTGGCACATTCGGATCACGGTTGCTTGCAGCAGCGCCGTAGTCAAAAGTTTCCGAATGGTAGATCATTTTGGCAGGATCGATCTCTTTTTGCCCAAAGATGCGGTTATCAGGTGTTACGATCATCGCGTCAATTTTTTCCAACGTAGCCTTATCGTTCCATTTAATGGTCTTCATTTTTGCCTGATCAATATATTCATTTCCGTCGGCGCCTTGTTTTACATATCCCATCAATTTTGCAGCAATAGAATCGCGTACATAATTCGTAAATTGCCGGTATTCATTATTGGTAATCTCAGTGGCATCCATCCAAAACCCACTGATAGAAACCTGTTTGTTTCTGGCAGTGAATGTATAATTAATATCTTCATCGCTCGGACCCATATGAAAAGTTCCTGGTGGAATATATACCATGCCAGGAGGTTTTGGCAAAATATACCGTCCTGCAGGTGCTACCCCATGAAGCTGGCCGTCATTAGGCAGTCCTTTCGATTTACCAAATTTACCACAGCCGGATAAGATCACTCCTGTTACTGCCAATGTTGTGAAAAACGTGTTTTTCATTGTTTTTTTACTTTTGAAGGTAAGGGCAAATGTAATATTTATTTAAAAAAACGCCGCTTTTACGGCTATTTCTTTTATAAATACCCGTGGCCTAATTATTAAACGAGCAACTTTTTTAATTATTGTAAAGAGGTGTCAAATATTTAATATCCTTTATAAAAGTAAAAGAAATGAAGTTAATAAAAAGCATCCGGAAATAATTTTGAAAAAATGATCCATAAAAAGTTAATCCGTGGCTTCAAAAGAAAAAATAAAACTACGAAAAAACAAACTACAAAGTTCATTTCAAAAAAAAATTCGCACAAAAAAAATCTTAAAACTCTCAGCAAGGTATTAGCTTTTTCATTCTTAAAATCTTTTTTTCTTATTAATTATTGTAAAACAAGCAGTTCCAATTTTTACAATGTTTTCTAATGTGTTTCTCGGTTCTGTACTCCGTCTGTGAATTAACTATTATATAACAGCAGAAATCAGCCTAAAAGTTCGTCTGCTGAACCGCACATCCAAAATTATAGAAAGTGTTAAGGCATACTCTAAAGTATGATTAAATAGTAAATTTGCAACCTTCAACTATGGTTAAAGCTAAGCAAAAAGATGCGTCGGATATATTCACGGAAAATGAAAATATAGAGGTATTTGGCGCCAGGGAACACAACCTTAAGAATATCGATATTTCAATTCCTAAAAATCAATTGGTTGTCATCACAGGAATTAGTGGCAGCGGCAAATCATCGCTGGCATTTGATACCATTTTTTCAGAAGGTCAGCGTCGTTACATGGAAAGTTTTTCTGCATATGCCAGGCAATTTCTGGGAGATATGGAAAGGCCCGATGTTGATAAAATTACCGGGCTTTCTCCGGTAATTTCCATCGAGCAAAAAACTACCAATAAAAATCCACGAAGCACTGTGGGAACGGTTACGGAAGTGTATGATTTCCTTCGGTTGCTTTTTGCAAGGATCGGCGAAGCTTATAGTTACAATACCGGCAAAAAAATGGTGAAATGGAGTGAAGAAGAAATTGTTGAAAATATTTATAACAGATTTTCAGGAAAAAAAATTGTAGTACTGGCTCCACTTATCCGCGGAAGAAAAGGACATTACAGGGAACTGTTTGAAGAGGTGAGAAAAAAAGGGTTTTTAAAAATAAGAATTGATGGAGAAATCAGAGACCTCGTTCCTAAAATGCAGGTGGACCGTTATAAGATTCATGACATAGAATTGGTGGTCGATCGTTTAGCGGCAGATGCTGAACAAAAAGTAAGGGTAAGTGAGAGTGTTCAAAAAGCTTTGCAGCTGGGAAATGGATTGTTGTTTTTAGTATTAAATGACGAACAAAAATTAGTTCAATACAGCCGTCAATTAATGTGCGAGGAATCAGGGATCAGTTATGAAGAACCTTCGCCGAATGCTTTTTCGTTTAATTCTCCATATGGCGCGTGTCCGGTTTGCAAAGGTTTAGGGAATGTTTACCAGGTAAATCCGGAGGCGATTGTTCCGGACAAAAAACTAAGCATCAATGAAGGCGGCATCGCTCCACTTGGTGAAGAAAGAGATTCGTACGTTTTTAAACAGGTGCAGCAAATCGCAAAAAAAAATAAAATCAGCCTGGATAAACCAATAAAAGATCTTTCAGAAACTGCTTTAAACCTCATTCTATTTGGAAATAAAAATAACGATGAAGGGAATGATGAATTTACCGGGTTTGATTCTGTAAAAATTTCTGATACAAGAGAGCTTCCTTCCGGCGAATATGAAGGTGTTGTAAATATGATTAAACGTTGGTTTCATTCGGACTCAACAAATGAAAGCTTAAGAGCGTGGGTAGAAAAATTTATGATGCTCGAAAAATGCCCGGCCTGTGAAGGAAAAAGATTAAAAAAAGAAAGTCTTTGGTTTAAAGTTGATGAAAAAAATATTGCCGAATTATCAGAAATGGATTTGGTAAAATTGAAAGCGTGGTTTGATGGAATTGAAAGCCGTTTGAATAAAAAACAAAATATAATCGCAAGAGATATTTTAAAAGAAATCAGGGAAAGGATTCAGTTTCTATTGGATGTTGGCTTAACTTATCTGTCATTAAACCGGCCGTCAAAAAGCCTTAGTGGCGGAGAATCACAGCGAATCCGGCTGGCTACCCAAATCGGCTCCCAGCTTCAGGGGATTACTTATATATTGGATGAGCCGAGCATTGGGCTTCATCAGCGCGACAATCATCAACTAATAAAAGCTCTGAAAAATTTGAGAGATATTGGAAATAGTGTTTTGGTAGTAGAGCATGATAAAGATATTATGCTGGCAGCTGATTATTTAATTGACATCGGCCCTGACGCCGGAAAGCATGGTGGAAAAGTAGTGGCCAATGGAACTCCGGAAACTTTTCTTAAACTCGACACACTCACTTCTTCATATTTGAACGGAGATGCGGAGATAACAATTCCATCAGAAAGAAGAAAAGGCAATGGTCATTCTCTTGTTTTGAAAGGCGCTTCCGGCAACAATTTAAAAAACGTAACTGCCACATTTCCCTTAGGAAAATTTATTTGTATAACCGGAGTCAGCGGCAGCGGCAAATCGACTTTGATCAATGAAACATTGTATCCGCTTTTGAGTATTCATGCGTATAAAAGTAAAATGACTCCACTCCCTTTTAAAAATATTGAAGGGCTTGAATATATTGATAAAGTAGTTGAAATAGATCAGTCACCAATTGGCAGAACTCCACGAAGCAATCCCGCTACTTATTGTGGTTTTTTTACCGACATCAGAACGCTGTTCGCTTCAATTCCTGAAGCAAAAATAAGGGGATATAAACCCGGCAGGTTTTCATTTAATGTAAAAAGCGGCAGATGTGATGTGTGTCAGGGCGGAGGAATGAGGACTATCGAAATGAATTTTTTACCTGATGTATATGTGCATTGCGAAAAATGCAATGGCAAAAGATACAATCGTGAAACGCTTGAAATAAGATACAAAGGGAAATCAATAAGCGATGTACTGGAAATGACGGTAGATGAAGGAGTAGAGTTTTTTAAAAACGTTCCTTTTTTATACCGCAAAATAAAAGTGTTGCAGGAAGTAGGACTTGGTTATATCACTTTAGGACAAAGCGCTGTAACACTAAGTGGAGGCGAAGCACAGCGAGTGAAACTGGCTACAGAGTTAAGCAAAAGAGACACCGGAAAAACATTTTACATTCTTGATGAGCCAACTACAGGATTACATTTCCGGGATATTCAACATCTGGCTGATGTGTTGAATAAATTAGTTGATAGAGGAAATACAGTTTTAGTGATTGAACATAACATGGACATTATCAAGATAGCTGATTACATTATTGACCTTGGCCCCGAAGGCGGTGATGCCGGAGGAAAAATTTTGTTTGAAGGTACTCCCGAGCAGTTGATTGGAAATAAAAAAAGCTTTACTGCACAGTTTTTAAAAGAAGAATTGAAGACAAATAAAAAAGGGAAAGCAAAATAACGAAACTGAAATCCTTACCAGCTTCTATTACCTGGAAAAGAGTGAAGAATTTCAAAATAAATTTCTCAGAAAGTATGCGGACAACGTGTTCTCTCTGCTACATTTCTATCGTACCTGCTTTCATAAATCGGCCCGATCCGAAATGCCAATTTAAAAAAGGTGGTGAAATATGAATCATTTTGTTTTGGATTGCCCCTTTGTGTTCCCGGTGAATTTCTGGCTAATCCGGGATTTACGATCGCAAAAACTTTATCAGAGATCTCCCGGGCAATGACTGCATCTTTTGGAGATAAATATTTATCAAACAAGTTGGGATCAATATAAGTGGTGCTTACATCATCTATATAATCTGTAAAAGATTTTCTCAGTAAAATTTCAAAACTGATATTTACACGATCTGAAACATAATATTTCAAACCAACACCCATCGGAATATTTATCTGCGAAAGAGAATATTCTTTTCTATCCGGATACTCAGGAAAACCTTCTCCTTCTGTATGCAATGGTCGCAGATAATACCAGGTTTTTTTCCCGCTAGCGTCTGTCAATGATCCTTGTGGATTAAAATGAAGATAACCGACTCCAATCACACCATATGGAGTGAGCCGCGGTTTATAATCCGGGTCATTTTGATTTAAGAAAATCAATGGAAAAACTTCGCCCGCAACATAAGCTTCAAAAATATTGGAACGAAAATCAAGGTTGCGTTGTTTCCTGAATAACTCATCCCGTCCTTGTGTATGAATGAGATTGTCCTCGCCCGAAATCTTTCCATATTGCGCCGCCCCCCTGATTCCAAGCCATTCATTCGGATAAAATGTAGCGAAAGCGCCAATCATAAGTTCCGTCAGCGGCAAGTTAAGATCCTTTATGAAACGCTTGCCTTTTCCCTGATGTCCTCCGAGGTCGCCTAAAAAAAATGAAGGGCCAATATTAAATCCAACCTCAAATCTTGTTTTTTCATTTCCTACAATTAAAGATTGGGCTGTACTTTTTTTAGAAAATAAACAGGTAATTGTAAATAGCATGAAACACGTGAGCCACAAAGACTGTAAACGTTTTTTCATAGCAGGTAAAAAGTTGTTTCGTTATGGACAAAAATTAGATTTCGCTTAAAAAATTATTAAAGCAACTTATCCATAACGGCATAGCTTACCGCTTTATTGCCTCATCAGTTTATAACGCTTTTTACCATAGAAATATGTTCTATTCCATCTTCAAGATAAACGGCTCCTTTTTGAACAAAAGAAAAAGATTCATAAAAACGTTTCAAGTAAAGCTGAGCACTTATTTTGATTGTCGTTTCTCCAAATAATTCCTCGATTTTTTCGATGGAACGCATCATCAATTCTTTTCCCAAATTTTGACCCCGAATAGATGGCGCGGTAACGACACGCCCTATCGAAGCAGCATCATGGTACGAAACTCCTTTATCAAATAAACGGGTATAAGCAATCAAGCGTTCTTCATCCCATCCACAAAGATGCCACGCTTTCAAATCCTTATTGTCACAATCCTGGTAAACACAATTTTGCTCCAGTATAAACACTTCGTTTCTTAATTGCAGAATTTTATAAATTTCTACATTCGATAAGTCTGAAAAAAATTTGCACTGCCAGCTAATCATGATCGTTTAGTCGGTTTAGAATTTTTATTTTCTTTGGTGAAGAATAAGAATCAAAGTTATTTGTTGGTTTATTGAAATGAAATTTATTTATTCAACAGCAATCAAAGGAATAATCTCAATTTATCTTTACTCTATCAAAAAATTATTAAAATCTGCACTGTCCCCATAAAAAACATTAAAATCAACGGGAGTGGTAATTCCATTTACACGGCCTTTTTCGCTGTGCTGCCAAAACAACCAGTTTTTTTCAATCCGCGGTCTGTCCGGTTGTAAATAATGGGCAATCCACAAAGGATATTCTTCAAATCCGTTTGCAAAATAACGTTCATAAAAATCAATATTCGTATAAATCACCGGCTTTACTCCATAATGATTTTCCACCGCATTCAACCAAATTTTTACGCCTTTTTGCATATCTGCCACCGAAACACCATGACTTTTTTCTACATCTAAAACAGGAGGCATATCGCCTTTTTTTAAGTTTACAATCTGAATAAAATTATCCGCCTGCTTCTTAGCATTCCTGTTCGATACAAAAAAATGATATGCTCCTTTTGGAATATTTTGTTCCTCTGCTTCTATCCAGTTTCTTCTGAATTGTGCATCAACGATACTCGTTCCTTCAGTGGCTTTTATAAAGACGAAACCGATTTTTATTCCTTTCTCTTCCATGCTTTTCACTTCTTTCCAATTGATGTTGTTTTGATATTTGCTCACATCAATGCCATGAATTTCATAACCGGGGGGAATATCGATCTGGAAGCCAGGATAAAAAATACTTGGAGGAGTAATGAAAAATTGAACTGCATAATAAAGTGTAATGATGATGAGGCAAAGCCAAAAAAAAATTTTAAAAAATGAATAGGAAGACCGTTTCTTTTTTCGTGCCACAAGAGATTTCGCTTAAGTGATTAAAGCAATAATGTATTGCCCCAATATTTTTTGCAAACTTACCATGATTATCAAATTGAAAAGTGATAAAAAATAATTCAAAACAACTTTCTATTTCAACATGTTCAAATTTCCTTAAATAGAAATACAGGTATTTCTTTGTTTGTTGTTTTTAAAAATCAGGTCGTTTTGTAAAACAGAAAACGCCTTCTTCAAATCCTTTCATTTTTCTTTCAAAGAAGATTTTTTTGCTTAAAAAAATGTTATCATAAAGAATATTTATCAACAAATAAAATCTTTTTTACCATCAAAAGCTATGACTACAAAAACGATAAACTACTGATTAAAAGCCGTTTACAAAAAAAGCGACCTTTTCCTTGGATTTGTTTTTAACCTCGGGTTAACTCAAAAGCTTGCATCTTAAAGATCCGTGCCCTACTTTTGCACGATTCTTGCAATTATTAATAAACTCAAAAAATCAGACTATATATAGCATCAGATAGAACTCATTCTTTTTTTATAAACTATAACTAAAGATCCATTTACAAACAAGCGTTTTTAATAACGTAATAATTATTTGACTCGAAAAAATTCTAAATGAAAACTATTCAATCAAAGAGCTTATTATCGTTGATTATAATTTTTTTTATAATTGGCTTTAGCACCTCGGCAAAAGAACTTATCAGTTACAACGTAGCAAATTATTCAGATTCTACGCTCGATTCCATCAATCCAAATATTCATCTTAAAAGCGCACTGGTTAAAAATCCTGGCTGGGTTGTTTATCCGGTGAGCCTTCAGGAACACCGCGATGAAAGCAAAGAATATGTAAAGAAATATTCTAAAGAACAACGCAGCTACATTATTTACATGTTCAATCGTGGAAAGAAATATTTTCCTAAGGCAACAGACATTTTCGACAAATATGATGTGCCGGATGAATTTCAAATGCTTCCTGCCCTTGAATCTAATTTCAATCCAAATGCCGTGTCAAATGCGGGCGCAGTGGGCTATTGGCAGTTCATGGGTGAGCTTGCATCAGAATATGGATTAAGCATCAGCCACAAAAATGATGAAAGAAAAAACTTCACAAAATCAACTGTAGCAGCTGCAAAATTCTTTCGCGATCAGTTGAATACATTTAATGATGATATTTTGCTTGCAGTGGCAGCTTTTAATTGTGGAATGGGACGTGTCTCATCTGCTTTAAAAAAGAGTTCAAAATCAAATCCTGACTTTTGGGATATCAAAGAGTATTTGCCAAAAGAAACAAGGATATTTGTTATGAAGTTTATCTCGCTTAATGTGATTGCTGCTAATTATGATAAATTTTTGAATCACAAATTAAATTTTAATGAGCCACCTTTAATTCAATTGGCGCAAGTTGATTCTTCCCGGAAAGATATTTCTTTAAACAAAAATTCTCTATAATTTATCTTAAATCGAAAGGTTTATTGGGGTTAACTAATCCCAATAAACCTTTTTGGTTTATTATCTTTGACAAATGCCAAAGGTGAATTATAATGACAGCGTCAACTTTTTATCGAAACTTACCTTTCGAAGATTATGGAATGCTGCCAAAGTGTTTTCAAGTTACCAGATCACACGCGTCATAAAAAAGCCGGTACAATGGGGATTACCGGTTTCCATATCATTTGAGCCCACAACATCCTGCAATCTTAAATGTCCTGAATGTCCAAGTGGATTAAGAGAATTTACAAGGCCGCGCGGTATGCTTAAAAAAGATTTCTTTTTTCAAACAATTGATGATATCTATAAAGACATTTTATACCTCATTTTTTATTTCCAGGGGGAACCATATCTGAATAAGAATTTTTTGGAAATGGTATCGTATGCATCCTCCAAAGGCATCTATACAGCCACTTCGACTAATGGACATTTTCTCACCGATGAAGTTGCAAAGAAGACCGTGGAAAGCGGTTTGGATCGGTTGATCATTTCACTTGACGGAACAACACAGGAAGTTTATGAACAATATCGGCGTGAAGGCAATATTGAAAAAGTAATTGAAGGCGCCAGGAATATTGTTAAATGGAAAAAGGAATTGAAAAGCAAAACACCTTTTGTATTTTTTCAATTTTTAGTCGTTCGTCCTAACGAACATCAAATAGAAGACGTAAAAAAATTGGCTGCAGAAGTAGGCGTAGATGAAGTGCGGTTTAAAACTGCTCAGGTATATGATTATGAAAATGACCCGAACAAGTTAATCCCAAAAAACGAAAAATTCAGCCGGTATAAAAGAAATAAGGAAGGGAAGCAGGTAGCAAAAAATAAACTGCAGAATCATTGTTGGAAACTGTGGCAGGCAAATGTGATTACATGGGATGGAATGGTAGTTCCATGTTGTTTTGATAAAGATGCCACGCATAGACTTGGCAGTTTAAAAAATGAAAGTTTCAGAGATATCTGGCAAAATAAAAATTACAAAAAATTTCGTAAGGACATTACTACAAGCCGAAAAAACATTGACATCTGCGCCAATTGCAGCGAAGGGCTTGGCGTTTGGAGAAAATAGAAATTTGCAAACCTTCTGATCTTCTTTTTATCTTAAACTTACAAAGCTCACTTATTTAACAACGTTATACTCTTTGTAACTTTGCCGGCTATGCATTACGCGTCAATAGAAAATCTCAGTAAATCTTTTGGAATCAGAACTCTTTTTAAAAACATCAGCTTTCATGTAGAAGAAGGAGACAAAATTGCTTTTGTGGCAAGAAACGGAAGTGGAAAGTCTACCCTTTTGAAAATTATTGCTGGTTATGATACACCGGATTCGGGAACCGTTTGGATCAATAAAGAAGTAAAGGTGATCATGCTGCAACAGGATACCGCTTTTGAAAATGAAAAGAGCATTTGGGATAATATTTTAAACATCGACAACCCGGTAGTGCGATTGGTGAAAGAATATGAAATGCTGCTGGAAGAAAATTCACAGGATGAAGAGCGGATCAGTGAACTTATTTCTGAATTAACGGAAGCAAATGCCTGGAGTTTTGAAAGTGATTTAAAGCAGATTCTCGGTAAATTAAATTTGCATCATTTGAATGAGCCGGTAAAAAATCTGAGTGGCGGCCAAAGAAAAAGAGTGGCTCTGGCGCAGGCTTTGATTGATGCCCAATTACATGAAGGGAAATGCCTTTTGATTCTGGATGAACCAACCAATCACCTGGATGTTGAAATGATAGAATGGCTCGAAAATTTTTTGGCAACGAATAAAAGCACTTTGTTGCTCGTGACCCACGACCGTTATTTTCTTGATGAAGTTTGCAATGAAATCATCGAACTGGATGATGAGAAATTATATGTTTACAAAGGCAATTACGATTATTTTTTAGAACAAAAATCGCTGCGGCAGGAAGTGCAGCAAAGTGAGTTGCAAAAAGATAAAAATATTTTTCGAAAAGAACTTGAATGGATGCGCAAACAGCCAAAAGCGCGAACCACAAAGTCAAAAAGTCGCCAGGACGCTTTTGCAGAAGTGGAAGAAAGAGTCAGCCAAAAGAAGGAAGTAGCAGAGGTTTCGTTGCAAATGAAAATGACCCGAATGGGCGGCAAGGTTTTGGAAATGAAAAAAGTGTATAAATCTTTCGGAGATAAAGTAATTATGAAGGGCTTTGATTACACTTTTAAAAAAGGAGAGAGAATCGGCATTGTAGGAAAGAACGGAACAGGAAAATCTACGTTTTTAAAAGTGGCATTGCAGCTTGTTTCTCCAGACAGCGGAAAAATAAACCATGGCGATACCATTGTTTTTGGAAATTTTGCCCAGGAAGGATTGCAATATAAAGAAGACAAAAGAGCCATAGAATATGTAAAAGATTTCGCCGAATTTTTTCCCCTAGCAGATGGAAGCAAGATAAGCGCATCGCAGTTTATGGAAAAATTTGGATTTACGGCGCAGCAGCAATTTACGCCTTTGAGCAAATTAAGCGGTGGCGAAAAAAGGAGATTGCATTTGTTGAGTATTTTATTTAAAAATCCCAACTTTTTAGTTCTTGACGAGCCGACGAATGATTTGGATTTGCAAACACTAAGAACACTGGAAGATTTTTTACAGGATTTCCCCGGCTGTATTTTGATCGTTAGCCACGACCGTTATTTTATGGACCGCCTGGTCGATCATCTTTTTGCCTTTGAAGGAAATGGTGATATACGCGACTTTCCCGGAAATTATTCTCAATATAGAATCTGGAAACAATTGGAAGAAAATGCAGAAGGAAAAATAGAGAAGGCGGAAAGTGAAAAGCTGAAAGCTGAAAACGTAAAGCCAAAGACCAATGGCGCGGAAAAAGCAAAGTTATCGTTCAAAGAAAAGACAGAATTTGAAAAATTAGAAAGAGAAATTGCAGAACTGGAAAAAGAAAAGAGCTTGCTGGAAGTGAAACTCAACAATGGTTCTATGGATTTTGAAAAGCTGCAGGAGACTTCAGAACGAATCAGTAATATCATAGTCCTTCTGGATAAAAAAGAAATGCGTTGGCTGGATCTCAGTGAAAGAGCAGAGTAATAATAAGTGTGAAGCGTCAGTTCTCAATTGTGATTTATGAGTTATGAGTTAGTAAAAACATAAGCACTAAACGAATAAATAAGGGATTTTTATAAATGAATCTACTCGGAATAAAATGGATGAAATCTTTGGATTTTTCAGAAAAAACAAGGCAATGAAAAACTGGTTTGCATCTGATCGTGTTTTTAATTCGCTCTATCCCAAACCGATCCAGGAAGTGGCAGAAAAACATTGGACGCCACTTGCCGTTGCAGAAAAAGCTGCTGCATTTTTGGCTGCTTCCCCTGATGCAAAAGTTTTAGATATCGGCAGCGGTTCCGGCAAGTTTTGTTTAACGGCTGCACACAATCACCCGCTCTCATTGTTTTATGGAATTGAGCAAAGAGCCAATCTTGTAGCACTTTCCACCGATTTGGCAGAAAAGCTAAAATTGGACAATGTGTTTTTTATCTGCGAAAATATTACCAATGTTGATTTCTCAGCTTACGATTCTTTTTATTTCTATAATTCATTTTACGAAAATATTACGGGCACACAAAAAATCGATTTTAGTGTCAAATACTCAGAAGAATTATACAATTACTACAACCGTTATTTATACAAACAACTTACAAAAAAACCGGCAGGAACAAGACTCGTAACTTATCACAGTTTTGGTAGTGAAATTCCTGCCGGTTTTGAGGTAGTTCATACAGATTACAATGAGTTTTTAAAGTTTTGGATTAAGGTATAAAGGATTTTGAAAATCAAGTCATGACCGTTTTCAGGAAAATAATCACTGCCACTTATGCGCTTCGAATGCAAATATCGAAACTAACGGGCATGGGTATTCGAATTTATAAAAATGAAAACAACGTGCCTGCTAACGAAAGTTTTTATTCATTAAAAGCATTTTTAAATACCGGTGAAGAAGTGAAATTCGACCGTTATAAGAATCAAAAAGTTTTGATTGTAAATGTTGCAAGTGAATGTGGATTTACTCCACAATATGCAGCGCTTGAATTATTGAATAAAAAAGATAAAACCATTTCGATACTTGGCTTTCCGGCAAACAACTTTGGCAAACAGGAACCCGGAAATGATACCCAGATAAATAACTTTTGCAAAATGAATTATGGTGTCACGTTTCCTCTGTTTCAAAAGAATGATGTGAAAGGAAATTCAAAACAACCGGTTTATCAATGGCTGACCAATAAAAATAAAAACGGATGGAACGAGATGGAACCAAAATGGAATTTCTATAAATACGTGATCGATGAAAATGGAAATTTATCCGGTGTCTTTTCATCGTCAGTTTCGCCTCTCGAAATCTCTTAAAGCACCAGCATTATATTTTATTTGATAAAAAGAGAAATTCGCTTATTTATTTGTTTACCGGAATATTTGTTTTTTGAAAAACAAAGCGAATGCGTCATTCCGTTTTATTTCCTCCGAAAAATCCACCAAACTTTTCTTTAACAAATTCTTCCGCGCCGGGAACAAAATCCCTGATCTCATTCATAATGTTTCCACTGTTTGCTGTTGTAGATTGCACATCCGCAGGAGTGGTTCCCGGGCCGGATGGTGTGGTCCCTGATTGAAAAAGATTATCTACAGCGCCTGCCACCATCGGAAATTTTTCTTTGATATAACCGGTAATAGTAGTTAAAATGCCGCGTGATTGTTCAGGAGTAAGACCATGAATATTTTGCAATTTTTGAATTAACTCTTCCATTTTAATTTTGTTTGAGGTTATAAAATTTGATTATCACAAAGTAATGGTTTTAGCTGAATATGATATTGGAAATATTTATTCCCGGCATATAAAATACACAGCAAATTTTGCTGGTATTTCTATACAAAAACAGTCAGAATAATAATGATTCCAGCATTATTTAAAATTGCTCTATCCCCCCGGAATGCTTACCAGATATGAATCCGGTCCTTTTCCGGCAAGTACATTGAATCGCCCGGCTGCACATTGAATGCTGCATAGAAAGCGGTAGTGTTCATCAACGGACCGTTTACCCGCCACACAGGAGGAGAATGCGGATTGTTATTGACCCATAATTGCAGAAACTGATCTTTCATCTTTACCCGCCATATGCGCGCAATAGAAATAAAGAACCGCTGATCGGGTGTAAAGCCGTCAACCTTCGTCGTATCGTGTCCTTCTTTGGTCATTTTAAAAGCATCATACGCGATAGAAACGCCGCCAATGTCTGCTGTGTTTTCACCAAGAGTCATCGCTCCTTTTACGTGCACGGTATCGAGCACAGTAAATTTATTGTACTGGTCAACAACTTGCTGCGTTTTTGCTTTGAACTTGGTATAATCATCTTTGGTCCACCAGTTTTTCACATTACCATATTTATCGAATTGCGCGCCCTGATCATCAAATGAATGTGTCATTTCATGGCCGATCACCATACCAATACCACCGTAATTAAGAGCGTCATCAGCGTTGTTGTCGAAATATGGAGGCTGTAGGATGGCAGCGGGAAAAACAATTTCATTGGCAGAAGGATTGTAATATGCCGTAACCGTTGAAGGTGTTGTAAACCATTCTGTCCGGTCCACAGGTTTATTCAATTTTGCCAGTTCGTATTGGTAATTGCAGGCCGCCGCTGATACTACATTCTGAAAATATTTGTCCTTTGCGATTTTTACGTTGCTGTAGTCTCTCCACTTGTCGGGGTATCCTATTTTTTTGCTGATCGCAAATAACTTTTCTTTAGCTTTTTGTCTCGTACTGTCGCTCATCCACTCCAGCTTTTCTATTCTTCTCGCTAACGCTTCCTGTAAATTATTAACCAGTTCCAACGCACGCTTTTTTGCATCCTCCGAAAAATATTTTTTTACATACAGTTGGCCAAGTGCCTGGCCCAATGCGCGGTCGACATTATTGGCCATAATCTCACCACGAGACTTTTGCACTGCCTGGCCAGACAAAACTTTATTGAACTCGAATGCGGCATCAACAAAAGGCTTGCTCAGCACGTTGGCATAATTACTGATCGAAGAAGCGCGCATGTAAATTTTCCAATCGTTGATCCGAACAGATTTTAAAAGCGTATTGAGCTTGTCATAATAAGCAGGTTGCGCTACATCAATAGAATCTGCTTTTGCACCGAGGTCATCCAGCACATTCGTCCAGCCGATATTGGGTTGCCTCCTGACCAGGTCTGCAAGGGGCATTTTATTATAATTCGCATTGACATCCCTTAATTCAATATTTGTTTTATGTGACGAAGCCAATTGTTTTTCTATATTGTAAACAATATCAGCATCTTTTGCCGCGGCGGCCGTATCGCTGCCGGTTAGGCGAAACAAGCTCGTGAGATAGTTTATATAGGCCTCCCGGATATGAAGACTTGTTGGATCGGTTTTGAAATAATAATCTCTTTCAGGCAGGCGAATACCTGTTTGATAAATGTGTGCAATATTAAGACTGCTGTTTTTATTGTCGGGTCCCACACCAAAGCCTAAAACAGAAGTATTTTCGACTTTTGCTTCTGTTGCTACGAACTTTATTAAAGAAGTAACATCGCTGATGCTGTCAATCTGCATGAGTAATGGCTTGATAGGATCATATCCCAATTGATTGATAGCAGTAGTATCCAACCCTGAAGCATAAAAGTCGCCGAGCTTTTGTTCGATACTTCCTGCAGTATTGCTCGCCTTCGAAACGCTGTCCAATATACCCTGCAAACGCAATCGCTGCGGATAGTTCATAAACATGTAAGTTCCCACTCCGGCTTGTGTTGGCGGTATTTGAGCGGTATCATACCATTTACCGTTTACAAAGCGGAAAAAATTATCACCCGGTTTAACCGAAGAATCAATGCCCGTTATAATAGTAGCATGTTCAACCGGCGGGTTTTGGCATGCCGCCAAAGAAAGTAGCGAAGCAAAAAAAAACAGTAATCTTTTCATAAACAGTTGCTTTAAGTACATTAAGTGATAATCAAAGATAATTGCTGATGTGGAAATTTAAATATTTATATCAATTCTG
>JAICYZ010000065.1 GCA_025933935.1 Chitinophagaceae bacterium | reverse complement strand
ATAGGCTTAAAAGACATTTTTCCATCCCCCACCCTTTTCACTTTCTATTCCATTGGCTTTTAGTAACTCAAATGCTTTTACATGGCGCGTTCCTCCACCGCATACCACCACAACCGGAGATTTTATTTTCCTGATCTCATCCAGTCTTTCCGGCATTTCCTGTAAAGGAATATTGATACTTCCCTCAGCGTGGCCTTTTGCAAATTCATCCGGCCTTCTTACGTCAATGATCGTCTTTGGTGACCGCGCTTTTTTCATTCTAGCTGTATTTTATTGCTTCAAAAAAACTAAAATTAACTATTTAAAAAGATCTGTAAACAACATCTTCTCTGTTTCGTTAAAAATTTATTGATAAAAAGAACGTTATATAAAATACCAATGAAATTCAATATCTTTGCGCCATTATTCTCCTTCTTAGCAGACTGGATCCTCTTTACAAAAAGCTCATCAAGTCATAGGTTGTTGAGCATACTAACAGAACAAACTTTCAGAAAAAAATTTCAGGGAAGTTATCATTTACATTAAAACAATAAAATTGTTATTTAAAGAATTACATTTAATAGCGCCCATTCTGAAGGCGCTCGAAACCGAAGGTTATACTGAACCTACGCCAATTCAGGAACAAGCCATCCCGCACATTTTGCGTGGAAAAGATTTATTGGGATGCGCACAAACAGGCACCGGAAAAACCGCTGCATTTGCAATTCCCATTCTTCAAAACCTGCTGTTGCAACAAAAAGAAGATGCATATAATCATGGTATAAAAGCACTGATCCTTACTCCTACCCGTGAGCTTGCCATCCAGATTGATGAGAGCTTTGAAGCATATGGAAAACATACCGGATTAAAACATACGGTGGTTTTTGGAGGCGTTTCGCAGTTTCATCAAACACAGGAATTACGCCGCGGTACGGACATTCTGATTGCAACTCCGGGAAGATTATTAGACCTGATCACACAGAAATTCATCAATTTAAAAAGCATCAAAATGTTTGTACTGGATGAAGCCGACCGCATGCTTGATATGGGTTTCATACATGATGTAAGAAAAGTAATCGCCATTCTTCCTGAAAAAAGACAAACATTATTTTTCTCTGCAACGATGCCCCCGGAGATCACGCGGCTTTCTGCTTCGATCCTTACAAACCCGGTGAGAGTGGAAGTTGCGGCCGTTTCTTCAACCGCGGAAAACGTGGATCAACATGTTTATCTTGTTGAAAAAAATGATAAGCGCCAGTTGCTGATCCATCTTTTAAAGAACGGAACGATTCAGAACGCGCTTGTTTTTACCCGCACAAAATATGGCGCTGATAAAATTGCCAAGGAACTTTTCAGGGCAAACATCAAAGCAGATGCGATCCATGGAAATAAGACACAGGGCGCTCGTCAAAGGGCTTTGAACAATTTCAAAGAAGGAAAGATCCGCGTGCTGGTGGCAACTGATATTGCTGCCCGCGGTATAGATGTCGACGAACTCAGCCATGTAATTAATTTCGAATTACCGAATATCCCGGAAACTTATGTTCACAGAATCGGCCGTACCGGTCGTGCAGGAAACTCGGGTTCGGCGCTTTCATTTTGCGATATGGAAGAAAGATCTTTTCTCCGCGACATTCATAAACTGATCAATAAAACGATTCCTGTCGTGGAAGATCATCCTTATGCAAGCAGCATGCAATTTGTACAAACTCCGGTTGTGGCAAACAACCTGATGAACCGGAAGCCCGCTTCACATGGTGGTTTCAGAAGACAAAGAACCTGGAGCCAAGGCAGATAGTGCTAATTTATTGATGCGCTGATGTAAAAATATTACCGGATGTTTCATCCGGTATTTTTATTTTAAAAAGTGTAATAAATCATGGAAAGAGAGGAATAAAAGAACTGTTGCCGCTCAAAGTGATAATAAATTAGTGCCCTTTTTGTAAAACTTATTGTCGTACAATAAACCAATAAATAAGTTGAATTCTTATTTTCGCTATTTATTATTTTTCTAAAAAGCATCGCAACAATATCCTGAAATCATTACAAGAATTTTCTATGAAAATATTAAAATCCATTTCGGCATTCACATTGCAGCGGATGAAATAAATATCAGCAGACTATGGCACAATATGGACGTACGTGGTGGGGTGAACAATGGCTGAAAGCGCTTGACAAGATTGACTTTTCTAACAGGTTGCCACGCGGAAGAACGTATGCGAACAAAGGTATGGTCACTTCGATAAATATCAACGAAAATACCATCAAAGCAAAGGTGCGCGGAAGTAGACCAAAGCCTTATGATGTTACGATTGTAGTGCCTCCTTTTTTTGAAGAAGAACAACGTGTATTAATAGAAAATATCCGCAATAATCCTTTATTGCTTTCGCAGCTACTGAACCGGCAATTGCCGCAGGAATTATTATCAATCGCTGATGCAAAAGGCATCAAAATTTTTCCACAAAGCTGGCAGGATATTAAACTAAACTGCTCCTGTCCCGACTGGGCGGTTCCGTGCAAGCATCTCGCTGCTGTAATATATACCATCGCTAACGAAATTGATCAAAACCCGTTCCTCGTTTTTAATCTCCACCGGTTTAATATATTGGAGTCACTTTCTGAATCTCAAATAAAACTTGAGGATCTGCGAACAGAAAAAATATTCTCTTTTGAAGATTGTATTGCAGATGTAAAAAATGAATCATTCAAAAAAACTTCAAAAGAAAAGCAGAAAAAAGAAACGCCTGATTTTTCTTTGATAGAAAACCTGTTATCCACGCTGCCGCTGCTTTTTACCGCTAACCCGCTTTTCTTTGACAAAGATTTCAAAGCCGTTATTCAAACGAATTACAAACAGCTTTCACGATATCAGGCGAAGTATGTCGGTAAATTAAAAACACAACAACCGCTGCTATCCAATGATTACCGGTATTATGACTATTCTATTGTGTTTAGTGAAACAGGAATTGATTCGCTGACAGCAACCGGCATTGAACAAAATGAAATTAAAATTACGTGGAATCATTTGCTGCCGCTGATAGCTTCAACAGAAAGTAAACATCTTGAAAGTTATTCTTCTTCGTTTATTTTTCTTTATCAGAGTTTTCATTTTTGTAATGTGCTGGCAGAACGCGCTGCGTTTCTTCCGCGTTTATTTTCAGCAGGAAATGACAAATATAAAGTGCAATGGATTCCGGCGTTATTAAATGCAAGTGTGAAAAAGGCCTTCGATGATTTGCTATACTGGTACCCCGACAACCTTGTTTTGCTGGATATAAAAAGTTCAGGAAAAAAGGGAACAACAAAAATCAAATTTAAAAATGCCAAACTGGAAGAAGCGCAAACTCTCATTTGCAGTTTATTTTTAAATTCGTTTGTGCATGACTGTTATAATAACGTTTGGCGTGCAAATAAATCTTCTAATGAAAACGATTCTAAAATAATGGAATTGTTTTTCGACGATTCGATACAGGAGTTCAAATCATTTTCTCAAAAAGAAATACCAAATACGATTCAACTTTGGCTCAACAGGTTTTATCTGAGTAAAAAGGATTTTTCTCCTGTGTTGCAGGTGCATGAAAAAGAGGAGCAAAAAGGTTTTGAAGTGGAAGTGTTGATGAAAGATAACGTAGCGCCGATGCAGCCTGTAGAATCATTGAATGCGTTCATGAAAGAGAATTCAGACAAACAATTTTCCGCCTTAAAAGATGTACAGCTTTTATCACCTTACATGCCCGGCCTTGATGAAATTATTGCTTCAAAAGGAATTAAAAAATTACAGTATTCAACGGAAACTTTTGCAGAGGTACTCACGCAGATTTTACCTGCTATCCGGTTATTTGGTATTCAAACCTTATTGCCCAAAAGCCTTCAGTTCCTTTTGCGTCCAAAGGTATCAATGGCTCTTTCCAGCAAAGGAAAAAATAAGAGTTATTTATCTGTAGCGGAATTAATTGACTTTGACTGGAAGATTGCCATGGGCGATACTTTTATCAGCAAGGAAGAATTTATCCGCTTATCCAAACAATCTTCCGGACTCGTAAAAATTCGCGACCGGTATGTAATGATGAACAAGGAGGATATTGAAAAAGTGATAAAAAAATTATCATCACCTTCTGCGCCAAAATCTTTTACCTTACTGCAGGCGGCATTGAGCGGCGATTATGAAGGAGCACCGGTTCAAATTGATCCATCATTAAAAGATAAAATAAATGAAATTTTAAAAGCAGATCATATTGCTTTGCCCGGAAATATCCGGGCAGATTTGCGTCATTACCAGGAGCGCGGCTATGGATGGATGTATAAAAATGCGCAACTTGGTTTGGGTTCTTTGCTCGCCGACGATATGGGACTGGGAAAAACGCTGCAGGTAATAACGACTTTACAAAAATTCAAGGAAGAAGGTTTATTAAAAAATCAACCGGCCCTGGTAATTGCACCCACCACTTTATTGAGCAATTGGAAAGCCGAAATTGAAAGATTTGCGCCGCAATTAAAGGCAGTCATTTTTCATGGCACACAAAGGAAAACTGCGTTTAATGAAAGCGATGTTATCATTACCACTTACGGCATTGTGCGTACTGAAAATGAAAAATTGTCGAAACAAAAATGGTATGCTTTAATCATTGACGAAGCACAAAATATAAAGAATGCCGAGATTGCACAAACGAAATCAGTAAAGAAAATTCCTGCTACTGTAAAGATTGCCATGAGCGGTACTCCTGTAGAAAACCGGCTGATGGAATACTGGAGTATTTTTGATTTTGCGAATCCCGGTTATCTTGGAAATACGAACTGGTTTAATGAAGAATATGCAAAGCCGATTGAGATAAACCAGGATAAAAAACGTCTGGAAAAATTCAGAAAGATCACCTCTCCTTTCATCATGCGAAGGGTAAAATCGGATAAAAATATTATCAGCGATCTGCCTGATAAAATTGAGAATAATCAATACTGCAACCTGGGAAAAGAACAGGCTTTGTTGTATAAAACAATCACCGCCGATATGCTGAAAGAAGTGGAAAGTGCGGAAGGAATTACGAGGAAGGGACTGATCTTAAAATTGCTGGTTACACTTAAACAAATCTGCAACCATCCGGTACAATATTTAAAGAATAATGAAGCACCACGGCCCGAGCAATCTGGGAAAATGATGTTGCTTTTTCAGCTTTTAGAAACGATTTATGAAAACAATGAAAAGGTGCTTATTTTTTCTCAATACAAAGAAATGGGAAGCCTTTTAAGAGTAATGATCCATGAGCATTTTGGGAAAAAGACCTTGCAGTTGCATGGAGGCAATTCAAGAAAAGAGCGTGATGAGATGGTACAATCTTTTCAAAATAACCCGTTGAGCGATACATTTATTTTAAGCTTAAAAGCAGGCGGAACGGGACTTAACCTTACAGCTGCCAGTCATGTCATCCATTTTGATCTTTGGTGGAACCCCGCAGTAGAAGCACAGGCAACCGACCGGGCTTTTCGCATCGGCCAGAAAAAAAATGTGATGGTTCACCGCTTAATCACCAAAGGAACGCTGGAACAAAAAATTGACGATATGTTGCGAAGCAAAAAACAATTGGCAAATCTTACTGTAGCAAACGGAGAAAAATGGATCGGGGATTTGAGTGATAAGGAAATAAAGGATCTCGTCAAGTTGGGGGAATCGGGCGAGTAGTGAAATGTGAATAGTGAAATTCGATTATTCACCAGTAATAATTAGCATGAAAGGAATTGTTCATAACATTTTTTGCCGGCTAAAAAGTTTTAATTAGAAATATCTTAAATTGTGTAATCATTTTCCCGGAAATTTACGTATGATTTTTCTTCTGCTGTTGAGACCATAAGAAAGGCTATGATTAAGCAGAATAAAACAAAAAATAAACGCGATGCCGACAACAGCAGGTTTACACCTGCATCCGGAGTCGCCCGCAAACTGAGCGATTTTACGACAACTTCTGCCATTCTGAAACTCATTCCCCTTTCTGTAATTATTGGTGTTTTCGGCGCTTTTATCGCTCTTTTCCTGCTTGATCTGATTGCGGTGATCAGCAATCTTTTATACTATCAGCGTTTTGATCTGAACCTTACATCGCCAAGAAATAACACACTTGGTTGGTTGGCGGTTTTAATTCCAATGGCTGGTGGTTTAATTGTTGGGTTTATGGCACGCTACGGATCAGAACGAATTCGTGGCCACGGCATTCCGGAAGCGATGGAAACCATCCTTGTTGGCGGCAGTAAAGTGGAACCAAGTCTTACCATTCTTAAACCAATTGCAAGTGCGATCAGTATTGGAACTGGCGGGCCGTTTGGTGCTGAAGGCCCGATCATTTTAACGGGTGGTGCAGTTGGTTCTGTGCTTGCACAATTTCTCAGTTTAACGGCTATTGAACGGCGAAGTCTGCTGGTTGCCGGGGCCGTTGCTGGCATGAGCGCAGTTTTCGGAACACCAATCGCTGCAGTGATTCTTGGTGTAGAACTACTTTTATTTGAATGGAAACCACGATCTTTTGTTCCTGCAGCCATTGCCAGTATGGTTGCAGATGGCGTGCGCCATGTTTTTGTAAATCAAGGCTGGATGCGTGCTGAGCCTTTGTTTCCTGTTGGCAAAATGACCCAATTAGGAACCACCGGATTATTTGATACGGTAATATTGGGGATTATTTGTGGCGGTATGGCCTGGTTACTTACTAAAGCAGTTTATGGTGCAGAAGATGCTTTTCGCAAGTTGCCCATTCACTGGATGTGGTGGCCGATATTAGGTGGTTTGATTGTTGGAATTGGCGGCGTAATTGAGCCTCATGCGCTTGGCGTTGGTTATGATACCATTGCCGATGAACTTGCCGGAAATCTTGCTGTTACTACATTGGTAAGCATTTTTGTGGTAAAATTAATCATCTGGGCTGTTGCGTTGGGTTCGGGAACAAGCGGAGGCATCCTGGCGCCGATATTAATGATGGGCGCCGCTTTAGGAGGATTACTTGGATTGGTTTTTCCGGGAAAAATTCCTTCAGAATGGGCTTTGCTTGGTATGGCCGGCGCGTTGGCCGGAGTAATGCGATCGCCTTTTACATCAATCGTTTTTCCAATAGAGCTGACACATAGCACCAATTTATTTCTTCCCTTATTAATTACCGTTACCCTTGCTCATCTCATTAGTGTGCTCACTTTAAAACGCTCCATCCTCACTGAAAAAGTAGCGCGGCGTGGCTTTCACGTATTGCGGGAATATGCAGTGGAACCGCTTGAAGTTTTATTCGCAGAAGATGTTATGTCAACAAATATTCTTACGATCCGAACGGGAACTGCCATGTCAGAGGTAAAAGAAATGATCCAGGCACAGCATGATATGCGCAAGCAAAGATTGTTGCCTGTGGTGAACCTTGAAGGAATTATTCTTGGCGCTATTTCCTGGCAGGATGTATTGGAGAAAGCATTAGACGGAAATCTTTCAGGCACCGTAGATGATTTTATGCACAAGGATATCATCACCACTTTTCCCGAAGAATCACTTCGCTCGATCGCTGATAGAATGGCTACTCATCATGTTGGTGTTCTTCCGGTTGTTGACCGCCAACAGAAAGGAAAGTTGCGTGGATTGATTACCCAATTCGAATTGCTGGAAGCGCGCGACCGCATTCTGCAGGAAGAAAGAAAGCGCGAACGTATTTTAAAGATGTGGTCTATTTACCGATACGGAAACCACGAGCACTCGGCTATTTCATCGTTACAACAATATTTTCGCAGCTCAAAGGATGCGGAAGGTAAATCGTGAATATTTGTGGGTTTGCTGTTGTCAGAGGTGACAACTTTTGAAAAGGTGTCACCTCTGACAAACAGTTATTTCACAAAAAAAACCACCTCCTTTCAGAAGATGGTTTTCAGGGTTTCCAATCTTTTAAAGATTCGCAACCCTTATTTCCTTTCAAAATTATATAGTGATAATCTTACTCTTCGGCTTTCCTTCCATCATTTCAACACTTCTGGAAATAAAAGAAGTAAGTTCATTTCCTTTCAGCAATCCCTGTGAAAGCAATGCCAGATCTGCAAGGTTTTTTACCAGTTTGCCCTGCTCATCCACTTCAGATTCTTTCAAAATTCTTTGATAGATCGGATGATTCCCATTAACCGTTAATGTAACTTCTTCAGGCAAATTTCCATAAAAACTTCCCATACCTGCGCCGCCATTCATCGCCATATCTTTCATTCTTCTCATAAACTCAGGTCGTGTGGCAATAACCGGAGCAGATTCAGGCGACAAACCTTTTATTTCAACAGTTGTGTGCAATTCCGGATTTTCGAACTTAAATAATTCTTTCAGTTTTTCCTGTTCGTCTTTGCTCAAAACTGTTTCATTATGCTCGTTTTTATCAATCAGGTTTTCGGTAATATCGGCATCTACTCTTACAAACTGCACATCAGTCCATTTCATTTCCATGTTGTTGATAAATGCTGCATCAACAATGGTTTCAAGTTTTACGATCTTATATCCTTTTTGTTCAGCAGATTTTATAAAAGCATTTTGCTGTACGGGATCAGTAGTATAAAGCATCACCAGTTTTCCTTCTTTATTTTTTTGTAAAGCTTCTGTTTCCGTACGGTATTCTTCCATAGTATAAAACTTGTCGCCGCTGGCATCTTCATACAAGTTGAATTTATTCGCTTTCTCTAAGAATTTATCATCGGTGATCATCCCGTATTTTACAAAAAGGCCAAGACTTTCCCATTTTTCTTCAAATGATTTCCGGTCTTCTTTAAACAGCTCTTCCAATTTATCCGCTACCTTTCTGGTAATATAAGAACCGATCTTTTTTACATTGGGATCACCTTGTAAATAGCTCCTGCTTACGTTTAGCGGGATATCCGGGCTATCGATCACGCCATGCAAAAGCATTAAAAATTCCGGAACAATATCTTTTACTTCATCCGTTACAAATACCTGGTTGCTGTATAATTGTATTTTATCTTTCTGAATTTCATAGCTCTTTTTCACTTTTGGGAAATAAAGGATTCCGGTAAGATTAAAGGGATAATCAACGTTGAGATGAATCCAGAATAACGGCGGCTCACCAAAGGGATATAATTCTTTATAAAAATCCTGGTAATCCTGTGTTGTTAAATCAGCCGGTTTCTTTGTCCATGCAGGAGTTGGATTATTGATTTGTTTGTCTTCAAAGAAAATCGGAACCGGTAAAAAACGACAGAATTTTTCCAGCATGTGACGGATCCTGTCAGGCTCTAAAAACTCTTTGCTTTCTTCATTTATATAAAGTATTACATCAGTACCACGGCTTTTCTTTTTTGTTTCTTCCAATGTATATTCGGGGCTGCCATCACATTCCCATCTTACGGCTTTTGCATCTTCTTTATAACTTTTTGTAATAATTTCCACCTTATCGCTCACCATAAATGCAGAATAAAAACCAAGGCCAAAGTGGCCGATGATATTCGCTTCATTCTTCCCTTTATATTTTTCCAGGAATTCCTCTGCGCCGCTAAAAGCCACCTGGTTAATATATTTGTCTACTTCTTCTTCTGTCATCCCAACGCCTTTATCAGATATAGTTAACGTCTTTTTATCTTTATCAATTTTTACATGAATGTCGGTATTTCCAATGTCCCCTTTTATTTCACCAAGAGAAGACAATGTTTTTAATTTTTGTGTAGCATCTACCGCGTTACTTACCAATTCACGAATAAAAATTTCATGATCGCTGTAAAGAAATTTCTTTATGATCGGAAAAATGTTTTCCGTTTGTACCCTTATATTTCCTTTTTGCATAATAATTTTTTTAGGTCTTTTTACAAAAGAAATGCCATTCATTTTCTCCTGTCATCATGACATCAAAATCTCATAAAATATTCACTTCCCGCTCCAAATCAATTCCGAATTTTTCTCTTACCGACATCTTTATTTCTTCACTCAAATCATAAATCTCTTTTCCGTTCGCTCTGCCATAATTTACCAATACCAATGCCTGTTTTTCATAACACCCCGCATCACCTTTTCTGTAACCCTTCCACCCGCATTTTTCTATTAACCAACCTGCCGGAATTTTGAAATGTTCTTCACCGCTTTTATAAAAAGGAACATCCTTCCCATCATTTTCGTGTAACCGGTGTATTTCATACAACTGGTGGCTGGTAATAACAGGATTTTTGAAAAAGCTTCCCGCGCTGCCAATAAGTGCCGGATCGGGCAATTTAGAACTTCGTATCCTGATAACAGCGTCTGATACAGCTTTCACAGTGAGGTCAGTAATGTTCATTTTTTCTAATTCCTGCAGCAAGGCGCCATAAGAAATATTAAAAACAGGTTTTTTCCTTAAGCGGTATGTCACATTTAGAATTGCAAACTCATTCTTATACTTATTTTTAAAAATACTCTCGCGATAGCCAAAGCTACAATCATCAGCTGAAAACAATTGCATCTCCTTTTCTTTTAAATGAAACGCTTCCAATTGATAAAAAACGTCTTTTATCTCAACACCATAAGCGCCGATATTCTGCATCGGCGATGCGCCTACATTTCCGGGAATAAGAGAAAGATTCTCAAGTCCCCCGAAATTTTGATCCACGCAAAACATGACCAAATTGTGCCATTTTACACCTCCTCCGGCTTTGATATAAACAAAATTTTCGTCGTCTTTTATAACCTTCATTCCGCAGATTTCATTTTTTAACACAAGCCCGTCGTAATCTTTTGTAAAAAGGATGTTGCTGCCGCCACCGAGGATCATTTTCGACGTGATCTTTTTATTATTTTCGATAATTGATTCTAATTCTTCCGTATTAAAAAAGGTTGAAAAATATCTAGCGATTGCAGCTATGCCAAACGTATTATATTTTTTAAGTGAAAAATCTTTTTGAACTTGCATGGACTTAAAAATTACCGGAAAAATAACCAAATATGAATGAATTGACAGCAGTAATTATTGGCGCTACCGGATTAACCGGAAATTTAGTGTTAGATGAATTGTTGAAAGACAACGATTTTAAGACGGTACGGATACTCGCCAGGAGAAATGTAAAAAGCATTCATCCAAAGTTGCAACAGGAAATTGTCAACTTTACCAACATGGACGAATACACGAAAAAGTTTGGCGAAGGTGATGTCATTTTTTGTTGCATCGGAACAACGCAGAAAAAAGTAAAAGGCGATAAGGAGCTATATAAACAAATTGATTATGACATTCCTGTAAACGCCGCGCACATAGGCATTTCAAAGGGATTTAAAAAATTTCTAATTGTGTCGGCAATTGGTGCAAATGAAAATTCATCGAATTTTTATCTCAATTTAAAAGGTAAAACGGAAAATGCATTAAAGCAATTTCATTTTGACAGTCTTGATATTTTTCAGCCCTCTGTATTAAACGGAAAGAGAAAAGAAACAAGGATTACAGAACAAATTTTGCAAAGCATTCTTGATATCGTTTCGTTTTTATTTTTAGGTCCCTTAAAAAAATATCATGCAATTGGAGCAGATAATGTTGCAAAATCAATGGTTTATGCTGCCAAACAAAACAAGAATGGAGTTCATTTTTATAAATACCAGGAAATGATGGAAATGGCAAGAGAATATAATGCTTCAAAAGAATAATTGCAACAGGTAAACAAAGAAATAATATCGATTTGTCTTTCCCACAAAAAAATCAAAACGGGTCAACATCGGGAATAACCACTACGCTTCTGAATCTTTTTTGTGATTTTAAAAGATCTATGTGATTGCTGATTACTTTTTTTTGAAGCTGCAGATGTGCTGCATCTTTTTGCAGTTTAATAAGGATTTCCATAAGATACATATTCCTGATCCTGTTGACAACAGGCGCAGCCGGCCCAACCAAATTTGCAAAATCTTTTTCCAATGAACCGGCTAAAATATCTGCCGCTTCAAACACCACTTCTTTCACCGCATGTTTTAAAGTAATGCGGATTATCCGGCTGAAGGGAGGATAGAAAAACTGTTTCCGCATCTCCATTTCAAAATCATAAAACTTCAGATAATCGTGATCCTGCACAAATAATAAGACAGGATGATCTATTTTGGAAGCCTGTATCAGAACCAGGCCGCGTGCGGCTTTGCGGCCAGCTCTCCCGCTCACCTGTTCCATTAATTGAAACGCTCTTTCATTCACTCGGAAATCTGCAAACGATAGTAATCCATCAGCATCAAGGATGCCTACCAGGCTTACTTTTTCAAAATCCAAGCCTTTTACCACCATTTGTGTTCCGGCAAGAATATCAATGCGATGTTGTTCAAATAATTTAATTAAAGTATCATGCGCATTCTTTCCTTTTACCGCATCCACATCCATTCGTGCGATTCTGTTGTTTGGAAAGTCTTCCGTTAATTCTTCTTCAATTTTTTCAGTCCCGAAATTTTTCTCTTTCCAGTTTACACTGCCACAAGCAGGACATGAAACAATCTTCGGGTAAGTGTTCCCGCAATAATGACAATGCAGTTTATTCGAATATTTATGCAGCGTTAATGTGACAGAACAGTTTTCACATTGAGGAATAAAACCACAGGTACCACAAATTAAAAAAGGCGCATAGCCGCGCCGGTTCTGAAAAAGAATTACCTGCTGATCATTTTGCAAAGCAACTTCAATTTCCGCTTTTAATTGTGGCGAAATCATCACTTTTCCTTTTTTGGACGCTGCTACTGTTTTGGTATCTATAATTTTTATTTCCGGCAGCGGCGTTCCGCCAAAGCGTTCTTTAAGCGTTACCAATCCATACTTATTTTTTTGGGCATTATAATAACTTTCCAAAGAAGGTGTAGCGCTGCCCATCAATACTTTTGCATTAAAAAGCGACGCGTAATAAACTGCGGCATCACGTGCATTGTAGCGTGGTGCAGGATCCTGTTGTTTGAATGAAGGATCGTGTTCTTCATCAATCACAATCAAACCCAGATTTTTAAATGGAAGAAATAAAGCGCTGCGCGCGCCAAGAATTATTTTTAATTCACCTGTTTTTATTTTATTCCATATCTCAATTCTTTCATTATTATTAAATTTAGAATGATAGATGGCGATGTTTCCTCCAAAATAAAGCTGTAGCCTTCGAATGATTTGAGCGGTCAGCGTTATCTCGGGAAGAAGGTATAAAACCTGTTTTCCCTGGCTCACAAATTTTTCAATTTCCTTCATGTACAACTGCGTTTTACCACTGCTCGTAACCCCATGGATCAAACACACTTCCTTTTTTTCAAAAGCAATGTTTATATCACTTAACGCTTTTTTTTGTGATTCATTCAATTCAAAATTTACGTCCATTTTTTTGGGAAGCGATTGAATGCGATCCGTATTTCTTCTTTCAATAAAAAGAATATTTTTATCGGTTAAAGATTTTAATTGGGCAGCACTTGCGCCTGATTTTTTTAAAAGCTGTGTTTGAGAAACTTCTCCTTCTGTTTTGGAAAAATGCAAAAAGCTTAATAATAATTCCAATTGTTTTGGCGCTCTTCCCAATTCATCCATCAACTTGCCAAGCTTTTCATCTGAAGAAAGCTCAGGATTGAGCAACACAAAATTTTCTTTTTTCTCTTTATATTTTTCGTTCAGGGATTCCCATATAAAACAAACTTTTTTTTCGATGAGTCTTTTTATCAAAGGGTAAACATGAATGATATTGGCCACCTGCTGTACTTCTGTCATCTTCAATTCTTTTTTGATCAGCAACGCTTCTGCCAGTAAATATTCTTCGTCATCAAGTGAAGAAAAATCATCACCATAATCATCATTATAAATTAAAATAGCTTCACTGCTGAGTTTCAAATGCGTGGGAAGTGCCGCTGCCATTACTTCTCCTTCACTGCACATATAATATTCGCTCATCCACTTCCACAGTTCCAATTGCTTTGGGTAAATTACAGGATCATCATCTATTACACTCAGAATTTCTTTTGTTTCATAAGGCGGCTTCTCTTTGCTGACAGACTTTATGATTCCCGCATACTTTTTATTTTTCCCAAATACCACTTCCGCCCTGCATCCGACTTGTATTTTTTTTATTAATTTTTCAGGTACAGCATAAGTATAAGTTTTTGGCAATGCCAATGGCAAAATCACTTCTACCCAGGTATCAATAGGTGTTTGAGTTTCATTAAATAAATCTTGATTTTGGCTGTCAGTAATCATTCATGCAAATATATTGCGTGTGCATCGATTAGATGAATTTGGCTGGCTTAGTAAAATCATGGAATGCCGGTAAACAAATAAATAATGAGAATTTATATTTTTATTTAAAAGAAAAGAGCGAAAGTTTTGAAAAGAAAAGCACAGAAGATAATAAGGTAGATTCTTTAGGACGCTGGGTTATTACTAAGGTTAATCAGGTTTTACTAAAAGATGTTTTAGATAGTTGGTAAGTAACTTTATTACCTTAGTAATTTGAATAATAAAACCTCTAATCCGACCTTATTACCTTATTTCCACCACAAAATCCCGAAGAATATTTTTTTAATAAATTAAAAAATGTTGAAGAAAATATAATCATTGAATTTTAAATTTCAGCATTAACTCTTCAACACAAAATGAAAAAGTATCGTTCCGTTTTCAATGTCATTTTGAGCAGGCGGAAATTTTAATTGCTTCGCTTTTTCCAACGCGATATTTCGTAAACTTGAATTGGATGTAGTGGTTCCTTTTGCAATGGTCGCGCTGGTTACAGTTCCGGACGCATTGACATTTATATCTACATATACTTTTGCATTTTCGTTAAAATCGCCCTGCATATTCGGAAAATGAACGGGCCTTCTTCCGGAAAGACCACGCACGACACTCATTCCGCTTCCACCTCCTGGTGAATTGCCATATGCATCCGGTTTTCCATCAGGACTTCCTGCGTCTCCATTACCGGGTTTATAACCCTGGTTTCTATAACCGTTATCTTCTGTTGCGCCATTGCCTCCATTTCCCGTACCGCCTTTATACAATGGGATTTTGGGTTTTGGTGGCGCAGGATTTGGATTTACGATTGGTGAAGGATTGATATTTTTCGAAGGCTTTACTGCAACTTCTTTGTTTTCAACTTTCGCCTTCTCATTTTTCTTTTCAGATTTCACAACAGGCGCTGCATCAGTGTTTTTATCATCTTCTTCGGCCTTTATATTTTGTGAAGGTTCTTCTGCTACTTTATGAGCAGTAGTGTGATGTGAAGCCACACTTTGATTATCCGGAGCACGTTCGCCTTTTACCAGTGGTTGCACATCGCCCATTCCTTCCTGTTCGTTGCCGAGATTGACATCAATCAAATCCATAACAGTAGGCGTTGGTGGCACCTGCATCGGCCAGGTGTATAAAATAGCAATCATTAAAAACAAGCCTATAACAATGGCGGTGTACATCAAAGCTTTTCGGTTTTTTTCCGCTTCGAATTCATGATTTATTGCGCGTGCTTCCAAAAGAAATTAATTTATTTAGGTTCAAATTTAACTAATAGATAAAAACATTCAGATTTATAAATGTTAAATAGTTTTTGTAGAAAAAGGCCAGTTGAAATATTTTTTTTAAAAAATCATTTTTCTATGATTTAAAAAAAACTATACACTTGATCCGCCGAAATAACAAATTTCTACTGTCAACCGAATGTAAATTTTTCTCTGATCGAAAAACTGTTTAATCTTTAGAACCAATTATGAAATCAAAAACTGCTACCGATCCGCATCAACTAACTTTTAAAAATAATCTCATAAAATATTCCTCGTTAAATGCTTGTGATATTAATAAACAGAGCTCTCTTAGCTTAAATATAAGAACCTCTTTAGTAAAAAGTTTATAAACAACTGCTATAAAATAAAGATTTTCTTATTTCTCACTGTTTCCGTTTTAATGAGGCTGCATAGCAGATAGGAAATCTATAATACTGATAAACATTTAAAAATTATGAAAACAAAATTTATAAGATTCACAAGTGACATCAGCCCACCTCCGTGCTTAAATCCTGACTTTTAAAATTCATTTCTATAACATAAATAATCACAATGAAAAAAACAATTTTATTAATTCTTATCGCTTCTACCTTTTATAAACACGCCAATTGCCAAATAACAGAAGGAAACT
>JAICYZ010000427.1 GCA_025933935.1 Chitinophagaceae bacterium | reverse complement strand
GAATGTATATTTCCCCTGATTCATTTATCGTTAAATTATACTTTTTTTCACTGAAACCATAGACCGATACCACCAACTCGTCATCTGGCCCGAGAACATAGCCGGCAGGTGCAGGAATGCGTAAATTGGGTTCGAAAACCAAGCTGTTGGATGTAAAAAGTTCGGAACCAAATATGGTTTGATCATTTTGGAACTTTTGCATCAGCAGATTCGTTCCGGAAGTATCATATCGATCAGCCGTAGTATTATCTTTTTCTTCGTTTATCTCATTTCCGGAAACTGATTTTTTTGTAGGAGACAAGTTCTGTAATCTGTCACGAAGCTTTTTTATTTCTACATCAGGCAATCCTTTTTCAGCAACCATTTTATACAACTGAGATTCGGTAAGGCCGGATTCCGTCGCTTTCTTATAAGCAGCGATTAACTGATTATCGCTCAAATCATCTATTTTAACCCGGCTCAGGTCCTGAAGATCGAATAAGCTGTTTTGTGCCTGCAGTTGGTTTGAACAAAAAAGTATTGTAAACAAAACAAATAGTACTCTTTTGACTATTTTCATTTATTTCTTCGTTTAAAAATTCCTTTCAACAAGTAATTTGGGGAAGTTAAAAATTGTTTGCGAAGTTAATAATAATTTTTGCTTTTTATTTTTTAACGGAGAAGCTGTCGAATGGTTGAAAATAGAAGGAAGCAGGATAATTTATAACTGATGAGTTGCTTTCATGTTTGTGGTTACGAATGAAGCAACAGCTTAAACTTTTTAAATCCGACGCCCGCAAAAGGTGAATCGTTTTGACTGTTCAGTCACGAAAGAAATAAAACACATTTCATTTTAGGGTTCTTTTCAGTAAACAAACAAATAATCTGAATTGTTCTTTCTTAAGATTATTTCTCAAATCTCATTTCCTGAACCAGCTGTTTATCACCTTTCTGCTTCATATAAATAGTAGTGCGAAACACACCGTTTGTAGTTGTCAGATTGCCAATACAATATTGTGAACCTTCATTTTCACTCTCGTGAATTACTTTAAAATCTTTTACCGGATTATTGCTAAAGAATTGCCGCAATACAAGCTGAGCCTGGTTTTTACTGAATGATTTGCTGGTTTCAGATAAAGTCATTTCAATGGTATTGTCAAAATATTTAGACACTTCGGCTGCATTTCCGGATTTGAGGGCATTAACGACTCCTGTAAAAGAAATGGTAAAGGAAGTCAAAACAATAAACAGGCATAAAAAAAGTAAATATTTTTTCATGGAAAATTGATTTCCTTCTAATTTTACGAAAAACGTGCCAAATGATAAAATTATACGACGATTTTGAAATTGTTGTGAATATCTAAAGATGAATAATTAGTTTTGAAAAATGGAAGCAAAAAAAGTAATCCTGGTAATAATGGACGGGTGGGGCCTGGGCCAAAAAAAAGAAAGTGATGCAATACAAAATGCACAAATTCCTTTTGTAAGTTCTCTCTACGATAAATACCCTCATACCACCTTAGTGACGTACGGAAGAGCCGTGGGACTTCCGGAAGGACAAATGGGAAACAGTGAGGTTGGCCATTTAAATCTTGGCGCCGGCAGAATCGTTTATCAGGAGTTGGAGCGGATAAACGTAGCGATAGAAAACGGCGAGTTTGCCAAAAATCCGGCTTTGTTGCAAAGTATCAATTATGCAAAAGATAATAATCGTCCGCTGCACTTAATGGGACTTGTAAGTAATGGCGGTGTGCATTCTCATATAGATCATCTCAAAGCGATTACCACGATTTGTAAAGATCACGGATTGGAAAAAGTGTTTATTCATGCCTTTACTGATGGCCGAGATACGGATCCAAAAAGCGGCATTCATTTTCTAGAAGATCTGCAGCAACATTTGGATAAAACTACCGGAAAAATAGCGACGATTATTGGCCGGTATTATGCAATGGACCGGGATAAAAGATGGGAACGGATAAAGATTGCGTACGACGCATTGGTACACAGAACCGGAGAAGTAACGACCAACATTTTTTCTGCCATTACAGATTCTTATCGAAATAATGTCACCGAT
>JAICYZ010000350.1 GCA_025933935.1 Chitinophagaceae bacterium | reverse complement strand
TGTCCCGTACAAAAGAAACTTCATGCCTGCATTCACCTTGCGGTTCAAACGGATATGGATCGTTGGGAATAATTCCGCAAAAAGGACACGCCATATTCCAGGATATGAGCGGCCGGTGAATCTTTCTTGAAAGCGGCCCCCAGTTGATTAAATTCGGTGCCCAGTAAATGCCAACAGTTGGTGTGTTTACCGCTCTCGCCAGGTGCAATGGGCCGGTATCGCCGGAAATAACCAAAACAGCGCTTTTCAGTATAGCAGCCAATCCTCCGAGAGTAACGGTGCCGCATGTATTAATGGCTTTATATTTCATTTTCGAAATGATCTTTTCCACTCCTTCTTTTTCTTCCTTTGATCCGGTAAAAACTACTTCAAATCCTTTTTCTTTTAACCAATCGGCCACGGGAGCGTAATTCTCTGCAGGCCACGCTCTTCGTATGTCCACAGCAAAAGGATTTAAAACAACAAAAGGTTTTTTTTCCAGGAGATTAAGAAATCCCGTTATTTCTTTGTCGTCTGCATCCAGTAAGTTTATATGTGGTTCGATGCGTTCGGTTTTTGCATCAATTAATGCTGCTACTTCCAGGTAGCGCAATACTTCACTTTGATAATAATAAAAAGGAATCGACCGGTTTATTGGTTCAGCATCATCGCTGGTGCAACCCACCGTCAACCGGGCTTTCAGCCGGTTGAGAAAAGGATTTGCAGAAACCCCGTTTCCCTGGAAATGAATGGCAATGTCAAAATGTTCTTTCTGCATTTCGTCGAAAAACTTTTGCTGTTCTGTCGCATTTTCGCATTCATTTACTTCGTTTCGGATGCCTTTCATTACCGGCACAGTAATTACACGATCAACCGGTGTACGTCCGGGAATTAAAAAGTTCTTCTGCCATGGCCTTCCAAGCAAAACAATTTCGGCGGCCGGGTATTTAGTACGAATGGCCTCAATGGCCGGAAGCGTTACTAAAAAATCTCCGAGCGCGTTGGCACGTAATATGGCTATCTTTTTAATGTTTTTCAAAGTCTTCTGATAGAAAATTTATAATTAGATTGAAACAGTAAGGAACATTGAAAATCCAAAAGGCGTGCCTTTTCAGTTGTTTGCATATTCACATAGAATTCCGCGCGAACAAAACAGCTGGAATAAAAAAAAGAGTTTTTTTAAACAAATTTTGTAGAAGTAAATACACAATTTCACAAGGATAATTGAACCAAATGAACGAACGTTGATGGAAGTAAACGGAGTTTTAAAATCAGGTGTTTTTTCTTAATAGAATGATGAATTATGGATGAAAAAAATGAAATAATTGGAAATGTTTCAGGGAAAGCGGTCATCTTTGACATGGACGGAACCCTTGTTGACAGTACGAAAGCAGATTTTTTAGCCTGGCAAAAGCTTTTTTCGCATTACAATAAAGAACTTACATTTTCTGACTATCTTCCCCTGCTTGGAATCAAAAGTTCGCAGGTAGTCAGGGATTTTCTTCCCGTAAAAAGTGAAGAGGAGGTACAATTTGCGTTAACGAGAAAACTTGTCTTTTTTCACGAGATCATTTCAGAAAATGGTATTCATCCTGTTCCGTTTGCAGATGTCTTTTTAAAGCAAATAAGTCAATATAATATTCCTCTTGCGCTCGCTACCAGCTCCCGACGTGCCAAGATGGAGATGGTTATGGAGCAACTAAACCTGCTCATTTATTTTGATACCGTAGTAACCGGAGGCGATGTTGAAAATGGAAAACCTTCTCCTGAAATTTTTTTAAAAGCGGCAGAAAAATTAAACAAGATTCCGGGAGATTGCATTGTGTTTGAAGACGCTTCAAATGGAGTGAAAGCCGCCAAGAATGCCGGAATGAAATGTGTAGCGCTCGCATCTCATCTCAGCCACGATTCCTTGCAGGAAGCGGATTTGGTTATTGATACATTTGAAAATTTAAGTTTTCCAAATGTTTGTTTTCAATTAAATCTGTAGTTGCGATTATTCTTTTCAACGAGTAGTCTTTTTTAAACCTTGAGGTTTGCTGGCATAATTTTTATCTCTTTTATTTTCTTTCATTTAAAAAAATCAATTGTATGCAACTGAAAAGTAAAGCCTTTGAAGATGGCGGAACCATTCCTGTAAAATTTACCTGTGAAGGGCCGAACGTAAGCCCGCCTTTGGAATTTATTGATGTCCCTGAAGAAGCAAAAAGCCTTGTATTAATGATCGAAGATCCGGACGCAGAAGCAAAGCCGTGGGTTCACTGGATGGTATTTAATATTCCTCCGGATGCGAAAGGTTTTGAAGAAAATTCAATCGCACCGGGCGCTGAGCAAGGATTGTGTAATGGAAATACTTTGGGTTATGAGGGCCCTTGCCCGCCGGAAAATGAACACACCTATGTTTTCAAATTGTATGCGGTTGATAAAATGCTCGATACCGATCCTACTCCTGATAGAAAGAAAGTATTGCAACAAATACACGGACATACGATAGATGAAGTTGTCTTGGAAGGAAGATATCAGAAGGGGAAAAAGTGAGCAAGGCGCTGACATTTTCAGGAAATGAAGACTTCATTCATCGTGAAACATAATTAGGATATTGCAGCATTGGTTTGTTTGCTGAAAGAACTTAACCGGTTCTGTGGAAAACATACTTTTCCTCTAACAGGTTACGCGCATAGCACGTTTTTATTCACTTCTCAAACTCTTCACGGGATTGGCCAATGCTGCTTTTATTGACTGAAAGCTCACGGTAATTAACGCGATAACTACAATGATCAGAAAAGGCAATACAAAAAAGGCCCAATGGACGCTGATACGGAAAGCGTAGCCCTGAAGCCAATTTGAAATTGCCAGCCATGCAATCGGCGTAGCAATCACAAAAGCGATCAAAAGCAACAGGGCAAACTCACGGTAAAGTAGTTTTAAAATGGTAAAAACGGATGCTCCTAATACTTTTCTTATACCAATTTCTTTTGTTCGCTGAATCGTAGTGAATGAGGCCAGGCCAAATAATCCCAGGCATCCAACCAATATTGCAAGGCCGGTAAATAATCCAAACACCTGCCCAAAACGCTGGTCGGCCTTATATTGATCATTAAAATGCTCGTCAAGAAAAAAGTAGTCGAAGGTGTTACCGGGAAAGAACTTGCTCCATCCGGCCTTCACAACATCAATTGTTTTACGCGCATCGGCGCCATTTGCTTTTACCGACAAATAACCATTTACTCCCCGAATTAATCGAAGGATCAACGGCTCATACGCATCCTGTAATGATTGCTGGTGAAAGTTTTCTGTTACCCCAATGATCGTATATCTGGCCCCCCAGAAATCGATTCTTTTATTCAAAGCCTCTTCCGGTTTATTAAATCCCAATTGCTCTATCGCTTTCCTGTTAAATATTACCGCACTGTCATCGCTGCCAAAGCTTTTTGAAAATGTGCGTCCGGCAATTAGCTTTAAACCATACGTCCTCATATAATCATAATCAACTCCGATAACGCGGTACTGTTTCTGGGTACTTTCATCTGCGCCCACCAGTTTTATTCCACCCGCATTCCATTGAACCGGTTCCCCGGGAATGGATGTTGAAACTGTAATGTCTTTTATTGAAGTATTTTGAC
>JAICYZ010000246.1 GCA_025933935.1 Chitinophagaceae bacterium | reverse complement strand
GTGGATAACTCTCAAATTGCTGCATGAATTTGCGACCGAAAAAATTAAATTTGGTGATTTCTGAATCCTAGAATACTAACAAATAAGACGGATCTTTATTTTCAAAAACTCGGGGTAAAGTTTGATCATAAATTACCGATAACACAGCCGAAACCGGTTTCGTAATAAAAACCGGAACTATTGATAAAAAGAAGGAAATTAGCGTTATCATTTACAAAAGCAAAAACGATCGTTATGCAGAATCAGCAATATGGTTTTGATACAAATGAAATTAATCCATTAGGAAGCCTTGACGAATGGGAAGAAGATGTGTTGGAAAGATATCCTGACCCGGAAGTGGAGACAGCAAAAAAATCAAAAGAAGAATTTAGAAATTATGAAACTACGGTTAGAGATACGGTGAAAGAATTTTACCGGCTAAACCACAGGTATCAAACTTATGACTTTGTAAAAGAAAAAAAGAGTAATTTCTTGCAATTCAATAAAAGAGAAATGCCGGTTTGGGAAGCTTTTAATTTTCTCAACCAGTTAGTAGATGACTCTGACCCTGATACTGATCTGGATCAATTCCAGCATTTGTTGCAGACTTCAGAAGCGATCAGGCGCGATGGACATCCGGATTGGATGATCCTTACAGGGCTGATGCACGATATGGGAAAAGTGCTTTGCCTCTTTGGAGAACCGCAATGGGCAGTCGTTGGCGATACGTTCCCGGTTGGTTGTGCTTATTCTGATAAGATAGTTTATCCTGAATTCTTTAAAAATAATCCTGATTATAGTAATCCTGATTACAATTCCCGGTTTGGTGTATACGAAAAAGGATGTGGTTTACGAAATGTTCAAATGTCATGGGGACATGATGAATACATATATCAGATGCTCAAAGATTATATCCCGGAAGAAGGTTTATACATGCTTCGGTTTCATTCATTTTATGCGTGGCATCGCGAAGGAGAATATGACTATTTATTGGATGACCACGACAGGGAAATGCTTAAATGGGTAAAGCTTTTCAACCCTTACGATTTGTATTCCAAAAGTCCAAATCCTCCAAACATACAGGAATTAAAACCTTACTATGAGAGTCTGATCAAAAAATATTTGCCTGAGACATTAAAGTTTTAAGTGGAAGGCATTAAAAAACCAATAGTAAACAAACAAAAAACCGGAATTTTAAATTCCGGTTTTTTAGTATTTTTTGAGACAAAAGCAATCAGCTTTCCTTCACTCCTTCCACCAAAACGGTGGCTTTATTATTCATCACTTCTACAAATCCTCCCTGGATGGTATAAAGTGTAGTCCCATTTTTATCTTTCAGAATTTTAAGCTTTCCGGCTTTCAAAGCACTGACGATCGGAGCATGCTTATCCAAAACCTCAAAAATACCACCAATACCTGGAAGTTGTACCCCATATACATCTCCGCTAAAAATTTTCTTATCCGGTGTTAATATTTCTAAATTCATTCTTCTTTAATTAGCTAATTAAGAATTTGCAGCTTCCATCATTTTTTTGCCTTTTGCAATGGCATCGTCCAGGTTTCCTACCAGGTTGAAGGCTGCTTCCGGATATTCATCCACTTCGCCGTCCATAATTGCGTTAAATCCACGGATCGTATCTTCAATAGAAACGAGCACACCTTTTAAACCGGTAAACTGCTCCGCAACATGGAAAGGTTGTGAAAGGAAGCGTTGTACACGACGTGCACGGCTCACAGTTAGTTTATCTTCGTCGCTCAATTCATCCAAGCCAAGAATGGCAATAATATCCTGTAGTTCTTTATAACGTTGTAAAGTAAGTTTTACCCTGTTTGCACAATCGTAATGTTCATCACCAACAATCGCAGGAGACAAAATTCTTGAAGTGGAATCCAACGGATCCACCGCAGGATAAATTCCCAAATCGGCGATCTTTCTGCTCAAAACAGTTGTAGCATCCAAATGCGCAAAAGTGGTCGCAGGCGCAGGATCTGTCAAGTCATCTGCAGGTACATAAACCGCCTGAACCGAAGTGATAGAACCGTTCCTGGTAGAAGTGATTCTTTCCTGCATCAATCCCATTTCTGTAGCAAGCGTTGGTTGATACCCTACCGCTGATGGCATACGCCCAAGCAATGCTGATACCTCGGAACCGGCCTGAGTAAAACGGAAAATGTTATCTACAAAGAATAAAATATCTCTTCCTTTTCCGGTGCCATCACCATCACGGAAATATTCTGCTACAGTCAATCCGCTCAAAGCCACACGTGCTCTTGCTCCCGGCGGTTCGTTCATTTGTCCAAATACAAATGTTGCTTTTGAATCTTTTAATTCCTCCATATTTACAGCTTCCAGGTCCCATCCGCCTTCTTCCATACTGTGAATGAATTTCTCGCCGTATTTCATAATGCCTGCTTCAATCATTTCACGCATCAGGTCATTTCCTTCACGGGTTCTTTCTCCCACACCAGCAAACACAGACAAACCACTATATGCTTTTGCAATATTGTTGATCAACTCCTGGATCAAAACCGTTTTACCCACACCGGCACCGCCAAACAACCCGATCTTTCCACCTTTTGCATACGGTTCGATCAGGTCAATTACTTTAATTCCTGTAAATAAAATTTCTGTGGCAGTACTTAAATTTTCAAATAATGGAGGTTTATTGTGAATTGGTCGTCCATTCTTTTTGCTCACCTGTGGCAATCCATCAATGGCGTCGCCGGTTACATTAAACAGGCGCCCTTTAATATCATCTCCGGTTGGCATCAAAATCGGCGAACCCGTATCCACTACTTCCATTCCACGTTTAAGGCCTTCTGTACCGTCCATTGCAATGGTACGAACACTATCTTCACCCAAATGCTGCTGAACTTCCAAAACCAATTTAGAGCCATCTTCCCTGGTAAGTTCCAATGCATTAAAGATTTGTGGAAGCTGGTTTTCGCCTTCAAAATGAACGTCCACAACAGCGCCGATAATTTGTTTTATTTTTCCGGTATTTGCCATAAAATTTTTATTAAAAAGTGCTTATTTCAATTTGGCGGCAAAGGTAAGATGATACAGTCAAAAAGACAACAATACAAAAAGATAATTTGGCTCTTTTTAAAATGTATTTTCCAATTTGCCTTCTTTTAAATTTTTTTTGGGAAAAACGCAAAATAAGAAATGTGGTTATTTGTTTGTTTATTGGAAAAAGAAAGGTCACTTGGCGAAAATTCTTAATTCACCGGTACACCGGTTTTGTCGCAACTTTTGCCGCATTCATCTCAATTTGATGCCGAAAAACAGTTTTTATCTTTAAGTTTGGAAAGAAAAGATCATATCTGATGGCAAAACCATGGTATTCAAATAAATGGATGACGATTCTTATTCATGCTACCTGTTGGGTTATCTTATTTTCATTGCCGGTATTATTGCGCCCGTCTCACAACCCGAATGACATGAATATGGTTAAGGCCTTGAATACAAAGGTGATTTTTTTTATATCAAGGGTAAGTGATTTAATGCTGATCTCCTTTTTTTACCTGAATGCTTTTCTTTTCATTCCCCGTTTTTTATATAAGAGAAAATACCTGGTTTATGCTTTGGAAATCATTTTTTATTTTGCTTTTTATGTCACAGTGATGTGGACATTGTGGAGCAATTTTACGAAAATGGATTTCACTTTCAATGCGCATTTCGTTGTCAGTTTCTTTCTGTTTCTGTTCATTTTTGCCTGCAGTGTCGCTTATAAAACCATACGCGACAAATTTATCCAGGACAGGTTGGCAAAAGAGAAAGAAACCGAGCATCTTAAAACAGAATTGTCTTTGCTTCGTTCGCAGGCAAGCCCGCATTTTATGTTCAATGTGTTGAATAATATGGTGGCTCTCGCACGAAAACAATCGGCAGAACTGGAACCTTCCTTAATCAAATTTTCTTCGTTGATGCGATATATGCTTTATGAAAATGATGAAGAAAAAGTGTCGCTGGAAAACGAAGAAGAATACCTTCAAAGCTATATCGACCTGCAGCAGCAAAGGCTGAGTAAAAAAGTAGTAGTAACGGTCCATATGTGCAAGGGCGACAAACCGTACCAGATAGATCCGATGCTGCTGATCCCTTTTGTTGAAAACGCTTTTAAGCATGGAACCGGCTTCATCGAAAATCCACACATTGATATAGAGTTAAAGGCAAAAGATAATATTCTTTATTTTCGTGTAAGCAATAAATATGATCCCGCTTCACAGCAAATAAAAGACAAGGCAAGCGGCATTGGGCTGGCGAATGTCAGAAGAAGGCTTGACCTTTTGTATCCGGGAAAATATACCCTCGATATCACAAACATCAACCAAATGTTCATAGTTTCCCTTCAAATAAATCTAAGCTGATGATCCGCTGCCTTGCAATAGATGATGAACCATTGGCTTTGGAATTGCTGGTAGATAATATCAGCAAAGTACCATTTTTGAAGCTAATTGCCGGATGCGATAATGTAATGGATGCGATGAAAGAAATGCAGCAGCATGCAGTTGATCTTATTTTTTTAGATATTCAAATGCCCGGGCTTACCGGCCTTCAGTTTATTGAAAGCATGACTGAAAAACCAATGATCATACTTATTACAGCTTATAAGCAATATGCGTTGGAAGGGTATAATCTTGATGTGACTGATTACCTGGTAAAGCCGGTTTCTCTTGATCGTTTTATGAAAGCGTGCAATAAAGCAAAACAATTATTTGAATTAAAATCAGCATCGAAAATTGAACCTAAACCGGAATATATTTTTGTAAATGCCGATTACAGCATGGTAAAAATTACCCTTGCTGACATCGTTTATATTGAAGCATTGAAGGATTATATCAGTTTCCATTTGAAAAGTACCAAACATCCGCTGCTGACAAGAATGCCGATGAAAACCATTGAAGAGCAATTGCCTTCGTCAACATTTATCCGTATCCATAAATCTTATATTGTTTCCATTTCTTTTATCTCGGCCATAAGAAAATCAAGCGTATTTATTGATTCACTGGAATTGCCGCTCAGTGACACTTATCGGCCATCTGTTTCTGCACTAACCGGCAATTTTTAAAGCCTTCATTGCCGGCCAACAAAAATATTTTTAGCATTTCGTCGCAGGATTTTAGCCGCTCATCTCATTTACTGAAAAACAGATTTTTCCCGAAAGTAGTTTTGCGGTTCAAATTAAAAGAAAATGAAAAAAATAATTCTTGCGGCGTTAATTTTTGTCACCGCTCAAACATATGCGCAATACCCAAAAGCAATGCCTGCCGCTATGAAAAACAGTGGCCATTTATACGGCAAGATTACAGCAGTAGACGGAAAACCGATAGAAGGCGCTTCGGTTCTGTTGCTTCATCAGCAAATGGACACCGCTACCAAAAAAATGAAAATGCTGCTGCTAACCGGCGTGATGACTAAAAATAATGGCGATTTTAATTTTACCGGCGTGCCGGTAATGGGAAAGCTGCAATTGCGCGTTAGCAACAGCGGTTTTAAAACCCTTATACAAGATGTGTCATTTAAACCAGGACCCGGATTTTCAACTGATAAAGATCTTGGAAATTTAAAGCTGGAAACAGATACAAAGGTATTGGCAGGAGTAACGATTGTTGGTTCCGCTCCGGCTTTAAAAATGGATATCGATAAAAAAGTTTTTAATGTAGAAAAGAACATTGTAAGTGCCGGTGGAACTGCAGTAGATGTAATGCGCAACGTGCCTTCTGTGCAGGTTGATAT